>JAUWNN010000051.1 GCA_030612625.1 Caldifarciminota bacterium | reverse complement strand
AAGATTGCCACGTCGGGCGTCGAACGCCCTCCTCGCAATGACAGCCGGGTCTGCGGTTTTGCCTTTTGCACTTTGGCCTTTGACCTATGACTCCTCCTCATCTGTGTCTATCTGTGGTTCACTTTTCCCTTGGCGTTCTTGACGGTTGACTTCCGTTTCGTGTATTTCGTGATTTCGTGGCTAATCCTGGTTTGGTTGCGGCCCTTCGGGGGCCGCGCTGTGTTTATCTGTGTCCATCTGTGGTTTTCTGTATTCGCCGTTCGGCTTTGGGCTACGGCCTGATGCCTGGAATCGAATCCGGCCGTATCAGGTGGCTCCAGACAACCGAGAGCTTGTCCCAGTTGACAAGAAGAACAACAGCAATCGCCAGCACAAGAACAATGACCAGAACCCACGGCAGACAAGACATAACCCTGGGCGCCCGTTTCCTGCGCTCCAGCCGCCCTATCTGCCTGAGTATCTTCTTTCCGCGTTCTTCTTCAAGGTCCATAGATAACCGCTAAGGCGCTAACCGCCGTCCGCATACCGCCCACCGTTGACCGCCATTTTGCCTTCTGCAATTTGCACTTTGCCTTCTGTCTTTTCCCATGCCCTTTGTGTCTTCGTAGTTCCTCTCTTGGCGTCCTTGGCGGTTCACTTCTTCCCCTCCGTGTCCTTCGTGGTAAGACTCTTCCTTGACGCTACAGATACACCATCCTGAACCCCAGTTTGCCGGAAAGGGCTCTTGTGCTTTCGCGGATGCTCTTCTCGGCCGCGGCAAGTCCCTGAAGAGTCATCGAGAACTTCTGCAGTTCGCTCATCGCAATCAGGTCCAGGGCTGTGGACTTCATCCAGTCAACCTCAGTGGTATACCCGCAAACCGCCTTGGCCCCGGAAGCCTTAAGGAACCGCTTGATGACCCGCTTGTCAATCGCCAGCACCGCGCAGGCCCCGAAATATATCAGCCGCCGGTGACACCTCCTATCCAGCCTTTCACCCAGTTGCTCAAGCGTCATCCGGTCCCGGCTGCTGATTACGATTTCCCCCTTGCTGCCGTGAAACGCCAGATACAGAATCTTGTACTGGGCATAACCCTTCTGTCGCCACTTGTCAATCAGAAACTCCATTTCCTCAATTGTCGAGCAGTCCCGGTAGATGTATTTGACATCCGCATTGTTCTCAAGCAGCTCAAGCACCGGCTTTACTGATGCGGTGCCGCTCAGTTTGTCTTCCCAGTTGCCCTCGACACAGAACACGTGTTTCGGATAGGTCTTTTCCATATCTCCTCAACCGCAGCCGGCCATGAACCGTCTGATTCTGAGGGTCCCGGTGTGCTGCCAGAGCAAGTCAATCCCGGTCTCAGTATCAACAAACCCGAACAGCCGGTACTCCTCAGGCCGGACAACCAGCGTGGCCACATAAGCGGTCTTGCGCCGGCCAAACCGCGCATGCTTCGGGTTATTCCCGGCCGAAGACTCCAAAGCCAGAGCAAGCAGCAGGACCCGGGCATCAACCATCACTCAATTCTTCCAAGACCATCCCGGCTTGTCAATAGACCAACCACCTTTCTGCAGAACCGGAACTACTTGAACAGGTCCGTGTCCACGAAATCGGCCTGGACAAGCGACCAGAAATCCACTGCCAGACCATTCTCAACATAAGCATATGGCAGCCAGCCGTAGCCTTCATCACCCCATTTTGTTCCCCAGGAATTCCGGATGAGCAGCGCGCCCTTGGTTTTGTTGGTTTCCTTGGCGTCGTCGTACCCGACCGCAACCACGGCATGACCGCCCATGAGATTATCACCAGGCTCAGGATACGGAATTTCGTCTTTGCCGTCGCCAATTTCCGGAATCGAGCTGTACACCGAGAATCCGAACATCGAAGGCAACCCGGCCGCCAGATTCTTCTTCACTAAACCAAGCACCTTGCCGGGCTCTCGGCCGGCCGGGTCCAGCCGGTAGTACCGGACCGCTTTGTAGTGCTGCGCAAACGCGTAGCAGAAAGCCGGCGGCTCGTCGTCAAACTTCCCAATCTCGTAAGGCCAGTACCGCTCGGGCGGCACTCCAAACAACACCATGCCTTTCATCGTCGCTCTCAGATAAGCGCCCTGGTCTCCGGTCCAGCCGAGCAGATTCCTCGTCGCCTTATAAAGAAACAGCCGCGACGCATCAAGGTGTTCGCCGAATGCCCGCCGCTCGAAGTACTCAAGCAAGCCGACCCCGGCTTGTGCGGTGCAGGACCCGAGGCTCCCCTGGTTTTCAATCGGCGAGCACCAGTACCGCAAATCCGCCGACGGCGGAAGTTTCCTGGTAACCGTCTTTAGAGCTTGTGACTTATCGAGCACTGTTGCTATGTCGGGCGTTTCCATGCTGTAGTCGCGGAAATCCGGGAGGTCTCTCTCCCATCCCATACCGCCCAGTCTGCTTTCATCCATTACCATCCTCCTTTGTCTGAGGTTTACCGGTCACTTGGTCCCGCCAGAACCGATATCGGTCTGTCAGCCATAAAGGAATTGTCTTACACGCACCCGGCCCTGTCAATTACTTCTTGACCACACCCGCAGATATAGCTAAATTATCACGATTGTAGCAAACCGCAGTTAGTAGACAATAAGGAGGCACTGTGACGGCAAAAAAGATTTCACTGGTCCTGTTCGCGGCCGTGTTTCTGCTGGCTGTGCTCGGCTGCGCACCGGGCAACGAACGCTGGGCATCGGTTGACAATAAAGCCAACTTCTGGGCCGGGCTCTGGCACGGCCTGATCATCCTTATCACTTTTGTGGTCAGTTGGTTCACAAACGATGTGGGTATTTACGAGTCAACCAACGTCGGCTTCGGATACAATATCGGGTTCATCCTCGGCTGCATGATATCGCTGGGCGGCGGAGCCAAAGCTACCACCAGGCGCAAGCGCAAGGCGAAGATTGTCTATCGAAAGCCTGACTGGGACAAAGTCGGCCACAGGATTGAAGCCGGAGTGCGCGAAGGCATGAAAGCCGCTTTCAAAGACCAGGAACCGGCCAGAGAAGAAAAGGACTGGGACGAACTGGGCCAAAGGATTGAAGAGCGCATTAAAGAGAAAATGAAGGATTGGGAACAGGAAGAATAACATGAAATATCGACTCATTCCGTTTTTCGCTGCGGGCATTGTCTTTGCCGCCCTGGCAACGCCCGTACCCGCGGCCCGGTTCGAAGCCGGCACCAGCTTCACTCTGCCGGCTGAAGAAATCCAGGTCGGAGACCTGTACTTCGGAGGCAATGCCCTGCGCCTGGACGGCACAGTTGAAGGCAGCGTGCTCGTGGGTGCCCAGACTGTCACCCTGGCCGGGACCATCACCCGCAACCTGTTCGTCGGAGCCCAGACTGTGGACATTACCGGCCCGGTGCAAGGGGACGTGCTGGCCGGCTGCGCAACGCTCAATATCGCCGACTCGGTTTCCGGCACAGTGCGGGTCGGAGCCAACAGCGTATCCATCAACAGCAGAATCGGCCAGGATGTGCTTGCCGGATGCCGCGAACTGGTAATTGACAAAGACGCCGAAATCAGAGGCGATGTCATAACAGGCTGCGGGACCCTCAATATCAGCGGCACAGTGCGTGGTGATGTCCGTGCCGATGCGGATAAAGTCATTGTTTCCGGGATTATTGACGGCGACCTCATCGTCACAATAGACGAACAACTGGTCCTGACCGAGGACGCCCGGGTTTTCGGTAACCTGGACTACCGCTCGGAAAAAGAGTTGGACATCGGCAACCCGGATGCGGTCTTTGGCGACATAGAATTCACCAAGAAGCCACGCCCCAGGGAAATCGAGGAATTCAAGCGGTTCCGCCCCAGACCCAGCCTGTTCGCCGCATTTCTTCTGCCTTTTGCCATCTTCTCTGTGCTCGGGGCCCTGGCAATCGGCTTCATCCTCATCGCTATCTGGAAACACGCGCTCATCCACGCGCTTGAGAACAGTATGAGCCGGTTCGGCCGCACGGTCGGGTTCGGCGCTATCGGCCTGTTTGCCGCGCCGCTCGCCCTGCTTGTCGCACTGCTCCTGATAGTAACCATTCCGGCCAGCCTCATCGGCATGCTGCTCTACCTGATTCTCCGCTCCCTGAGCAAAGTCTTCGCCGGCATGTTCCTGGGTAAATGGCTATTCGGACTCTTCGGCGGCCACACCGCGTCCATCTGGCTCTTCGCGCCGGTCGGCATCATCCTGGTATATGCGCTCTGTGCGATTCCGGTTGCCGGCTGGTTAATCTGGCTCTTCGGGGCAATGGTAGGATTCGGAGTCATTATCGAGTTGCTTTCATCCTCCCGCCGGCCCTGAAGCCCGCCTGATGCGCATTTGCCGGGCGCAGGAGCAAATGGCTGAACCCTGCGCCCGGCTTCTTCTTGAATCCGGGCCTGCTCTGTTCTCATTCGCATTCGGCTCACAACCAACAGCATTGCGCCTGCTCACAACCGCATTCCAAGCTGAAACTTCCGCTTTCTCCCACCGGCTCTGCCAGGTCGCGCTTGAGCACGACAGAGTTCTCGGCATAGCCCTTGCCTATCCGGTCCGGCACAGCCTCAACTATTTCCTGGCAATGCCCCGAGTAATCATCCGGGCGCTCGGCACTGACCTGTTTCTGCGCACCATTGTGAATGGCATGAATGCCGGCCGGCTCTCCTCAGCCCCTGGCCCTGACGACTACTTCCTGTCAAACCTGGCGGTCCAGCCAGACCATCGCGGCAAAGGCATCGGCTCGCTCCTGCTCGAGAAAGTATGCAAAGATGCCGTCTCGGCCAACTGCCCGCGCTGCTGTCTTGATGTTGAACTGGACAACTCCCGTGCCATAACATTCTACCAGCGCCACGGATTCAAGCCGGGAAGAACCACCCGCTCCGGCCGCCTTGCGTTCCTGACAGGCAAACCCGGCCACCTCCGCATGGCCAAGCCCCTTTTCTGACAAGAAACCCGTCCGTCCCCACACTCCTACTTTGTGTCCTTCATACCTTTGTGGCTCCTTTCCGCTCCCTCTCCCTTAACGCTTCCTCCTTCTCCGCCATTGCGGAGGCCACTCTTAGTGGCCGTGGCAATCTCTCTGCGAGCCATCAACGTCAGCGGTATGCGGACAACCGTGAGCCGCCTTATCCGCGAAGCCGATGATGCGGATGAGGGCTAGAATTAAGTATTATGTCCCCTTAATTTCTTAATTTCCCGGAGAACAGGTAGACTCCACCTTCGGGTGTGTCACGCGGCACTTTTCCCGCAATGACCGAAGGCATTGACTTGAGTTCCTGCCATTTGGCCTCAAGTCCTTCCGTGTACTTGGTGAAACGGCTGTTCATGTGAACCTCCTACGCTGCCCAATCCCTCGCGATCAGCTCGGCCTGCTGCAAGACCGTGGTAGTCGCCTGCTTCTGTTTGTCCGGCGGGTAGCCGTGCTTGCGCAGCACGCGCTTGACCAGTACCCGCAGTCTCGCCTG
Organism: Caldifarciminota bacterium; assembly: GCA_030612625.1. GTDB lineage: Bacteria > Hydrothermota > Tepidihabitantia > Tepidihabitantales > Tepidihabitantaceae > UBA3079. The sequence goes on along the minus strand of JAUWNN010000051.1, from coordinate 8,955 downwards.
CACGCTTTCTTTCAGGGTCCAGTCAATTGTCACGTTCTTGCGGATTGTGTCGGCAACCTCCCGGGCAATGGTGCGCAGCACCTCGTCGCCCAGCACCGCGACCGCGCTGTCATTCGTCTCCAGCGCGTCGTAGAACGCCAGCTCGTCTTCTCGCAGCTTCAGTTTCTCGCCGCGTTCGCCTGCCTCGCGCATCTTGCGGGCCAACTCGATCAGGTGCTCGATAACCTGCACGGTTTCGATAGTCCGGTTGTGATACTCGGTGACGGCCCGCTCGAGCATCTCGGCGAACGACCGCGACTGAACCAGGAACTTGCGCGACCGCACCTTAATTTCGTCGTTGAGCAACTTGTGCAGCAACTCGACCGCAAGATTCTTGTGCGGCATGTTCTTCACTTCGGCAAGAAACCCCTCGGACAGAATTGAGATGTCCGGCTTCTTCAGCCCGGCAGCCGCATAGATGTCAATCGGCTCGTCGGCCGATATCGCCCGGGACACAATCTGTTTGATGGCGAAGTCCAGCTCGTCAACCGGTTTCGGGCCGACCCGGGTCGTCTTGACAAGAGCGGCCCGCACCGCCTGGAAAAACCCGACGTCATCGCGAATCGCCTTGGTATCCGGGTGCGGGACCGACAGCGCGAACGTCGCGGACAACTCCTTCACCACCTTGAGAAATCGAGTCCTGCCGTCCTCCTGGGCCAGGACGTGCTGCTGGGCCTGTGGCAGCAGCGCCAGCCGCTCCGCCGGGTTCCCCGCGGTCCAGTCGGTCCAGTCGAATCCGTGCATCAGGTCACAGCACACCTCGTGCTTCGCCTTCATCAGGGCGACCGCCTCGGCCTGGTCCACGGTGGCCTTGCCCTTGCCGCCGCTCTGCGTGTAGTTGGCCAGCGCCTTTTTCAGCGAGTCGGCGATGCCGATGTAGTCCACCACCAGTCCACCCGGCTTATCGCGGAACACCCGGTTCACGCGGGCGATAGCCTGCATCAGGCCGTGCCCGCGCATCGGCTTGTCCAGGTACATCGTGTGCAGACAGGGCGCATCAAACCCGGTCAGCCACATATCGCGCACGAGCACTATCCGGAGCGAGTCATTCGGGTCCTTGAACCGCTTGGCCAGGCCCTTGCGCCGGGTCTTGTTGCGGATGTGCTGCTGCCAGCCGACCGGGTCTGTCGCCGAACCGGTCATCACGACCTTGATTGCACCTTCCTTGTCGCCTTCGGCATGCCAGCCCGGCCTGAGTTTCGTAATCTCGGCATACAGGTCCACGCAGATGCGCCGGCTCATGCAGACAACCAGCGCCTTGCCTTCGAGCACATCGGTGCGCTCCTCGAAATGCGTCACCAGGTCCCCGGCGATTTCCTTGAGCCGTTCTCCGGTCCCGACGACCTTCTCCAGCCGCGCCCACCTCGACTTCAGCTTTTCCTTGCGTTCGACTTCTTCGGTCTCGGTCGCCTCCTCGAACTCCTCGTCCACGACCGGCTTCTCTTCCTCGGGCAGGTCGAGCCTGGCCAGCCGGCTTTCGTAGTAAATCGGCACCGTGGCCTTGTCCTCAACCGCGCGCAGGATGTCATACACCGAAATGTGGTCCCCGAACACGTGCCGCGTGTTTCGGTCGGTCAGCTCAATCGGCGTGCCGGTGAAACCGATAAACGAAGCCTTGGGCAGGGCGTCGCGCATGTGCCGGGCATAGCCGTCAATGAAATCGTACTGACTCCGGTGCGCCTCGTCCGCGATGACGACGATATTGCGCCGGTCGGACAACAGCGGGTGCTCGCCGCCCTTCACGTCCGGGAAGAACTTCTGGACCGTGGTGAACACCACCCCGCCCGACGCGACCTTGAGTAGCTCGCGAAGGTTGTCGCGGCTCTCGGCCTGGACCGGCTTCTGGCGCAACAGGTCCGAGCAGGACGAGAAGGTATCGAATAACTGGTCATCGAGGTCGTTCCGGTCGGTGATGACCACGATAGTCGGGTTCTCCATCAGCGGATGCGCGACAATCCGCCCGGCGAAGAACGCCATCGACAAGCTCTTGCCCGCGCCCTGGGTATGCCAGACCACCCCGCACCTGCGGTCCCCATCCGGCCGCGAGGCTCGCACCGTCTCCTCGACCGCGGTCCGAACCGCGTGGAACTGGTGGTAGGCGGCCATCTTTTTCTCGATACCGCCCGCGCCATCGTCCTCGAACACGATGAAGTGGCGCACCAGGTCCAGGAACCGGGAATGCTCGAACACACCCCGAAGCAGAACCTCAAGTTGCGGCGTGGTAATCGGGGCGGGGTCCTCGCCTTCGCCCGTGCGCCAGGGCAGGAACCAGTTCCGGGGCGAAGTCAACGTGCCCAACCGGGCCGCAAGCCCGTCGGAGATGACCAGGGCCTCGTTGAAAGCGAACAGGGATGAAACCTCGGCCTTGTAGGTCTGGAACTGGCGATACGCAGACCAGATATCGGCCTGCTCGTCCGCCGGGTTCTTCAGCTCGATGACCCCGAGTGGCAGCCCGTTGACGAACAGCACAATATCAGGACGGCGGTTGTGGTCGTTCTCGACAACCGTGAACTGGTTGACCGCGAGCCAATCGTTGTTCTCCGGGTGCTCGAAGTCGACAAGTCGGACAGGATGCCCGCGCAACTCGCCGTCCGAAGCCCGGAACTCGGCGGGCACGCCATCCACCAGCCAGCGATGTAACTGCCGGTTGTTCACCACCAGCGACGGGGAATCCGGGCGCAAGACCCGCTTCTCGGCTTCGGTCAGAACGTCGTCGGACAAGTCGGGGTTGAGTTGCCTCAGCGCGGCCCGGAACCGCTGGACCAAGACCACGTCGCCGTAGCTTTCCCTCTCCCTCTGGGAGAGGGGTAGGGTGATGGTATCGCCTTCCGGCGATATGTCCGGCCCGTGCTTGACGCTCCAGCCCAGCCCTTCAAGCCAGCTCAGGGCGGCATCTTCGACTTCGGATTCGGAGAAGCGACTCACAGACATTTACACTCCACTAACACTCCAGAGCGCGTAACTGCCAACCGCTACGCGTGATGGAAAGATCCTCTCGACCGTCATAGGCCATCCTGGATCTCCATTAACACTCGGCGTGATACGGGCATCCGTATACTGCTTGACTCTCGTGCCGCCATTCGGATGATTACGTGATTCTCTACCAAGTGTAGGGTACCTACAGAGGCCTCGGCCGCTGGGCCAGCGGTGCGAACCAGCGGCCATTGGCTGCGTACCTCCGTCAGGGCATCGATCCGGTGTTGTTCGAGATACCCCCATCGCACGGTTCATGTAAGTAGCCCGAGTTGCCTGGCTGTCTCGCGAAGTCGATCTATGTGTGGCATGATCTGAACGGTGGTGGGGACTGGCCAGCCTACTTGAGTGTGAGGGCCTGGGTTGGCGAATCTGGCGGTCTCTCTGAGACCTTGAGACTGCTGAGGAGTAGTGCCGGGGCAGGACTGAAAGAAAGGGAGCATGTTGGCAACATTCGCATCGTGAGGAAGCGGTGGCGAGTAAGTATGCCTACATGTATCACGGATGAGCAACTCCACCGCTCTTCGGACGACCTTGACCGCCAGTCGTCGGTTATCCTCGTTGCCCGCCGCCATCTGGCCTGCTTTCTGGATTGTCTTCTGCAATGTCTCTGCGATGCCGATTCTGGGGCCGCTCTTGGCGAAGTCTTCTATCCTCAGGCGCAGCGGCTGCCGGTCGTAGTAGGTTTCCCATATTGAGTCAACCAAGCCTTGCACATGAGAGAAGATAATCACCTGAGTGCCGCGATCCAAGAGTGCTTTGACAACGTCTACGATGAGAGCCTGGCAGTGGTCGTCATCCATCGATTGCACTGGGTCATCTAGCAGGACGAAGGTGAACGGGCTACCTTGGGTCAGAGTCCTCATGAGATGAACGCTAAGCCCAAGGCAGTTGAGTTGGCACTGACTCAGGCAGGCTGCCGCATTTATCTGCACCCCGAACGTGTCCGCCCACAGCGTGATGCTGTCTGTCCCGGGCTCCATCTTGCTGTACCGTACCTGTGCGCCACGGTTCATCATCTCGTACCAAGTATGGATCTCCTGCCCTCTGGCGCCGAAGCGCTCCGTCTGTTTCGTTTGCACATGACTCTCTATCTGACGGACTATCTCTAGAGTCTCGGAGAGGAGACGCTGATACAGAGCGACAATCCGTAGATCCTCCCACCCTTCTAGTGGCGCGAGCAGGACATCCAATTCCGCCACGGCGGTGCTGCTCGATATCTTGTCTTGTATCACAGGCTGGAATGTGAGATAGGCTTTCTCGTACGCAACAGATGCTGCCTCTGCCAACGTGATGAGACTGCTGGTCTCCGCTAGGAAACCCGTGACGATCAGCTCTGCTTGTGAGACGGTGTCCGAGGAGGCAGCAAGTGACTCGATCTGCGACAGGCTCGCCTCTAGCGTCGACAAGTCCCTTGATAGCTTAGCGGCAACTCCAGACGAAGAGTCATGTTCTTTGATGAAGTCCGCAAGCGCCGGTGTGGACCCGGCCAAGCGGGTTAGCGCGGCCTTCTCGTCTGGCTTCATGAAAGGCGGGAATAGCGCCTCTGAGCGCTGGCGCGCTTGCCGAACGTACGCGACGGCTCTACTCGTTGCTTGGGCCAGGTCTTGCCGCGCCGCAGTGGATTTGGCAGACTGCTTAATGCGACCCTCGAGTTCATCTCGTTTGGCCTGTGTCAGAGTGTCTTGCTCGCACATTGGGCAACTACTAGACGCCTTACCCTCTTGTAGGGTCAACCCAGTCTTCCAGAAGGACAGAAGCGCTTGGCTGTACTTCGCCGTAGCTGCCTTCAGGAACTCAGCCAATCCGTTCCCCAAGGCTGTGGCCTCCGCCTTGGCTGCGTTCTTGGTCGCCTCCACCAAGCGCCGCCTGTAGTCCATGTCCGCTGGCACCCGCAGAGGCGCATCATCGAACACGCGGAGCGAAGCTTCATTTCTGCGTTCCTTCAGGGCCGCCACGAGAGCTTCCGAGTTCCCCGGCAATGACCCCAGCACTTGTACTGCGGCATCGACGACCGTTCTTCCTTCTGTCCTAAGGTCGAAGGACCCGGACTCTAGCTTCTCAGCTACGTTGCGCAGTTTGTCGCTTCGCCGCATTTTCGCCGTAATCACTCTCGTTGCGGCCTGCGCCTGAGCGACAGCAGGTGGCGCATCTGCCTGGAATCGCGACCTGGCCCTGTCTGCAGCGGTCTTGAAGCGAACCAAGTGCACCAGTCCTAGGGCTGCGCTGATCTTGTCTCGTCGTTCCTTGGGTCTGGAGTGAATGAAGTCCTGAAGTCCATCCTGCGCTATCACCGGGCAGTAGATCTCGTCCTCAGAGATGCCGCTGTCGCCAAACGTCCCCTCTGCGCCATCTACGAACGTCCTGGTGGATTCGGCCCCGCGTGGGCCAACTAGAAGCTCTCGCTTCAATGTTACCTCGGAATCATCTGGCCGCTTGAAGACACCTTCGACCGAGGTCATCTCACCTTCAGGAGCATGCGCGTTCCGAAAAGAAAGGTGGTAGTCCCGTTGGCTGAGTGCCTCTCCTCGCTCTCGCCGCTTTGTCTTTCCGTAGAGCAGCCACTCCACCGCTTCCGTAAGGCTGGTCTTTCCGAAGCCGTTGGGACCGAATAGCACGACCAGACTGGCGTTGAGGTCTATCCAGTCGGAGTCCCCAAACGCCCGGAAGTACTTCGGCCTAACCTTCACGAGCTGCATCAATACGCTCCTGCAGGATGCGGTCAAGCTCCTGCTTGAGTCTCTTCGCTGCGTCTTCGTCAGATAGGCTCAGCAGAGAATCGTATAGGTCGGCAAGACGCAAATGGAGGTCTCCCTGATTCTCGGAGACGAAACTACTGAGAAGGGGGTCATTGGGCATACCTAGTACTCCATGTTCGGGCGCGTCACGAGACTCTTGCTCCCCCGCTCATCAGCTTTGGCAGGAACGCGTCGCAGCCGGACTGTTAGGCATGGTCTTGGCTTGCGGCGACGAGCGCCAGTGCGAGCAGCACTACAACCCCAACGACCAGCAGTCCGAGGGCTAGGTCCATTTCCGGCAGGGGCGCTGGCGTGGGTGCGGGAACGGCGACCGCAGCAGACGGTTGAGTACCAGCAAGCACCTCGTCTATTGCCGGCTGAGGATTGGCCGGATCGATCTCTATGTGCGCGACTCCTTTCAGGCAGCCCAGTTCGGACTCTGGCACCCCGGCGGCGACGAGTGGAATGACACGCTTTCCCATGGCGAGCGCCCTTCCTACCTCATTGCCAACTGCCATAGCGCGCTTGACGGTCTTCTCTGTTATTATCACCAAAGCGACATCGGCGTTGTCGATCCAGTCGAATATCTGGCCCCAGACCTCCCTGCCGGGCTTCTTGCTCTTGCCCCACCACTCTGTGGAATGCCCTTGGAGGACGAGTTGCTGGTCCAGCTGCGAGACAAGAGCCGTGTCATGGACGCTGTAGCTGATGAAGATATTCATGCCACCCTCACTTCCCCGCTCATCAGTCTCGGCAGGAGCGTGGCCGTGGTTCTACTCATGCGCGTCCCAGCGTGCCACCTTCCACGCATCAAGGACATCCCGTTCCAGGAATAGACGAATCGCCGCTTCACATTCGTTCCGCAGCGCATCACATGTTTGAATGCTATCGTACAGTGGCTTCCATACGTCAACGAGCTTTTGCTGGAGCGGCAGTGGCGGACGAAGTATCGGCAGTTGCGCCAGATTGGTCCGGTTGAGTTCGAGCTGGCCAGTGCTACCGGTGACCATGGAGTAGACCAAGTCCTGATACTGGGGCGTGGCGAGGAGGTTCACCAAGTACTCAGGCTTCAGCCGCTCCGGGTTCGTTCTGACGATGGTCACATGCGAGTCGGCGAACATGAGTGGATCGGGCTTCTTGGTGAAGAGGTACGCGCGTCCGATTGTGATATCGCCAGTAGAATTGACCACCACGTCGCCCACCTTTATCACATGCCGCTCCGGGACGGGGACATCGGGATCGTGGTACTTAAGGAAGTCCGGCTCAATTCGTCCCCATCTAATGGCGCGTTGGTTGAGAGCACGAACTTCGCTCTCCTCAACGTACGTGGGTGCCATCCCGCGTTGCAGGTACAACGCCAGCTCTGAAAGTAGCTCGGCGGTCCAGTCTGTAGGTAGCCGTCCCAGAACGCGGTGTTCCTCTCTATGTTTGCTCATTGGCCCTCGACAGTGCACGTTGAACTGTGTGGGATAGATCTTCGAGTCGTCTGAGCGCGACGCCAATGCCCTCTACCGACTGATTCAGGGCCAAGACAGTGCTACTAGGGTTCGGCTGCTCGACCGTTATCCCGACGTATCTTGCGGGTACCAGCGAGTAGTCACACGAGGCGATCTCTTCAATCGTTGCGCTTCTGCAGTATCCGATCTGGTCAGAGTAGCCGTGCCTGGACCGCCAGACGTGATACGTGGAAGCGACCTTGGCCACGTGGCTATCGGTCATCTCGTTGCGCTTTGGGTCAACTTTGACACAGAGTCGTCTTGCGTCGATGAAGAGCGCTTCTCTCCGCCTGCGACGTCCGCGTCTTCCCGTCTTATCGCGGGTGAGAAACCAGAGCGAAGCCGGACCCTGGAAGTTGTAGAACAACTTCAGTGGTAGGGCTACGATGCAGTCCACAAGGTCGTCGTCTATCAGACCGGCGCGGATTCTCTGCTGCGCGCCTGCGGCCGAGAGTGCCCCGTTGGCTAGCACAAACCCTGCGGTTCCTGTCGGCGAGAGGTGATGAATGAAGTGCTGGACCCAGGCGAAGTTGGCGTTGCCTTTGGGCGGCACGCCGTACTTCCAGCGCTTGTCCTCGGTCAGCCGCTCGCCGCCCCAGTCTGAGTCGTTGAACGGCGGGTTGGCCATCACGAAGCTGGCCTTGAGGTCCTTGTGCGCGTCGTTGTGGAACGAACCTTCCGTGTTCCATGCAATCATCTTGCTCTCGATGTGCCGGATGGCGAGATTCATCTTGCACAGGCGCCAGGTGGTCTGGTTGGATTCCTGCCCGAAGATGGTCAGGTCACTGAGATTCCCGCCGTGGGCCCGGACGAACCCCTCGCTCTGCACGAACATCCCGCCCGAGCCGCAGCACGGGTCGAGCACCTTGCCTTTGTAGGGCTGGAGCATCTCGACCAGGAGCCGAACGATGCAGCGCGGGGTGTAGAACTGGCCGCCCTTCTTGCCTTCGGCACTGGCGAACTGGGCGAGGAAGTACTCGTACACCCGGCCGAGCACATCTTTGGTCCGACTCTCTTTGTCGCCCAGCCCGATGGTGCCGATAAGGTCGATGAGCTCGCCAAGCCTGCGTTTGTCGATCGCCTCGCGGGCAAAGACCTTGGGCAGGACGCCTTTGAGCGATGCGTTATCCCGTTCGAGCGCGTCCATCGCACTGTCAATGAGCTTGCCGATTTTCGGGTCTTTGGCCCGCGACTGCAGGTACTCCCAGCGGGCCTCGGGCGGCACGAAGAACACGCTCTTCATTGTATAGGCGTCACGGTCTTCGAGCACATCCTTGAGATGCTTGGCGTCTTTGACGTACCAGTCGCTGCCCTTACGCTCGGCCTCGCTTTTGAGGTGCTTATGTCGTTCCTGGAACGCATCGGATATGTACTTGAGGAAAATCAGGCCGAGCGCGATGTGTTTGTACTCGGCTGCGTCAAGATTGCCGCGCAGCTTGTCCGCCGCGAGCCAGAGTTTTTCCTCAAACCCGAGGTTGGCTGCGGTATCTTTCTTCTTCGTAGTTTTTCTTCTCACAATTGATACTCACTCCTGAGCTGAACCAGCCAATCGCTCGTCGTAGCCTTCCGCATAGAAGCTCAGCTTAGTGGCCGGGCTGGCGGAAGTCAAGACGGGTCGGGCGGGGGTTCGGGGTCTGTTATGGCTGCCGTGGCCGCGGGCGGAGCGAGGGCCGTGACGGTGATGGTGATGAGCGCCGTAATGGGTGTCA
>JAUWNN010000300.1 GCA_030612625.1 Caldifarciminota bacterium | reverse complement strand
GTCCGCATCAGAATCACCGGTCTGGGCATGGGCCAGGTATCAGGATGGTAGATTGTCGTTGCCAACCGGGTGCTGTCCCGCATTGCCACCATGGCCGAATCAACCCAGAACCCGAAACCGAACTGCACGGCCAGCATTGTCCAGAGGATATTTCTCATGCAGGTTCCTTACACAAATGATGCCCTTTTTACCCGCCGTATGTCAAGGACAAATTACCAACCACCAGAACCGCTACCTGCAAACCGCGCACCGCCTTCATCCTTCCATTTGACCCCTGGAGTCCTTGAATCCTGGAATCCTCTCCGTGTTCTTGGCGCTCTTGGCGGTTGAGATTCTTCGGCTTCGCCTCAGAATGACAGAGGGGTTCTCTTTGTGTTCTTTGTGCCTTTGTGTTTGGATTCTGCGGTTTTGCACTTTACCTTTTGCACTTTGCATTCTGCACTCTGACTTCTGCCCCTTCGTGCTCTTGGGGTCTTTGTGGTTAATCTGCCCTTGGCGGCCTTGGCGTTCTTGGCGGTTAGTTCCTTCACCCTCACCTCAGTCCTCTCCCGTCAAGGGAGAGGAGGTCTTTGCCAGACTCTGCGGTTCTGCCTTCTACCCTCTGTGTTTATCTGTAGTTTCGTTCTGCCTTCTTCGTGTGCTTGGTGTCTTTGTGTTTAGTCTTCCCTTGGCGACCTTAGCGGTTCCAATCCGCTTTCCACTAACCGCCTTCCGCTATCCGCACTTTGCCTTTTGCACTTTGCCTTTTGCACTTTGACTTCTACCCTCATCTGTGTTCATCTGTGTTTATCTGTGGTTTCATTCTGCCTTCTTCGTGCTCTTTGTGCCTTTGTGTTGAGATTCCTATATCGGTTTTCGGGACAGCAGAACTTGACAGCCAACCGCGCAACAGGATAATGGCGTGTGACTATGGAACTGATTTCCTGCCGAGCCGCGTCCGTTCGTTTCCGCTAACACCAAAACCAGAGAAACCAGCAATGCCGACCCCAGCAGAGGAATTCAGGAAAAGGTTCCGGCCGGTACAGGAGCGCGCCAAGCAGCTTGAATCCCAGCTCGGAGACCCCAGGCTCACCCAGGACCCTTCCCGGCTCCAAGAGCTCACCCGGGAGTACCGCCGGCTGACCGCAATCCTTTTCCGGCTGACCGAGTACAAGCAGGTGGAAAGAGAAATACACGATACCGAAAGCCTGATTCACGACACCGGGGACGCGGAGATGCATGAGCTCATTGAAAAGGAGTTGGACGAGCTGAATCAGCGCCTGGCCCGGCTTAAGGCAGAACTCAACCATGCCCTGGTTCCCAGGTCACCGGACTGGGACAAAAGCTGCATCATTGAAATCAAGGGCGCGGCCGGCGGCGAAGAAGCAGCACTCTTTGCCGGTGACCTTTTCCGGATGTATTCGAAATATGCCGAACGCCGCGGGCTCAAGCTCGATGTTATGAACTCCCGACCCAGTGAACTGAAAGGGTTCAGGGAAATCGCCTTTGCAGTTGAGGGTAAGGAACCATACCGCTTGTTCAGGTTTGAGAGCGGGGTTCACCGGGTCCAGCGCGTGCCTGAAACCGAAACCTCGGGTCGGACTCACACCTCAACTGTCACAGTTGCGGTCCTGCCCGAGCCAGAAGAAGTGGAACTGAAAATCGACCCGAACGACCTGCGCATTGACGTATACCGGGCTTCAGGCCACGGCGGCCAGCACGTCAATGTCACCGATTCTGCAGTGCGCATCACCCACATCCCGACCGGCATCGTTGTTACCTGCCAGGACGAACGCTCTCAGGGCCGGAACAAAGCCAAGGCGATGAAAGTTCTGGGCGCGCGACTGCTCGATGCGAAACGCAAAGAAAAAACCTCCCGGACCGCCCAGACCAGACGCCGGCAGGTCGGCACCGGTGAACGGAGCGAGAAAATCCGAACCTACAACTTCCCTCAAAACCGGGTTACTGACCACCGCATCGGCCTCTCCATTCACTCACTGGACACAATCCTTGAGGGCGACCTGGACCGGTTGTTCGAAGCACTGGAAAAGGCCGAAGCCGAAGCTGGACCCACGACGCCTAACGCGTGACGCCGGACGCATAAGGCGTGAGGCGTGGAGCGTGACCCCGGCTGAGCTGATTCAGGCCGCTGCCGGCATAATTCCACTTCAGGATGCCGAGTTCCTGCTTGTGCATCTTCTCAGTCTCAAGCGCCACGAGCTTTACCTGGAAACGACCAGGGTACCTGAGCACAAAGCGAGTGAATTCAACCGGCTGGCATCCGAGGCGAAAAACGGTGTGCCTGTTCAGTATCTGGTGAACTCGGCTCCTTTCCTTGACTTCTTTGTCTATGTTGACAGACGGGTGCTCATCCCGAGACCGGAAACCGAGGAACTGGTAACAAGGTCAGTATCGCGACTGTCAAACTCAGGAACTCGGCATTCACAACTCGGCATTCGGAATCCACCCTTCATCCTTGATTATGGCACCGGCTCAGGCTGCATCGCAATAGCACTTGCCCGGCAACTCAATCATGCCAGTGTCCTGGCAGTGGATACCTCAACCGATGCGCTCGACGTGGCTCGCATGAATGTCGAACAGTTCGGCCTTGCTGACCGGGTAATCCTGAAACAGGCATCAAACCTTGATGACCCGGTCTTCACAGAAATCACAGGCAAGAAGGAAGACGCTTCGCGCCAGACAGAAAAAGGGTTCAAGGGGCCAAGGGTTCGAGGGTTCAAGAGACCGAACCCTGGTTCTGCGTCCTCGCAGGTG
>JAUWNN010000174.1 GCA_030612625.1 Caldifarciminota bacterium | reverse complement strand
AGTAATATCCATCTCTTGGTAAACAACCATCTCAATCTCACCTGCCGCTGTGGTTTGACCCTTGGTAACGGTCAGTTGCTGCCCCCAGTTCCCGGGCTTATAAGTTCCCGCATGGACACCCATGATGTCTCCATCGCTGACCTCGTCGTCGCCATTGACATCTTTCCAGGCCAGAAGGTAATAAGACCCCTCACCTACATCAGTGAACTCAAAAGCCGAACGACCGACCGGACCGACCTGCTCTGAGAACACCAACGCTGCCGGTGAGCTGGTGGAATCAACTTTCTCAAACAGCTCAACCCGGGTACCACGGACGTCGCCCGTCTGACCAAGCCGGAGAACCAGGATGCCGGTCAGTCTGGTCGGTCCTTCGCAACCGGCAAAAACGGCAATGAACACAAGCACCCATAAATTCACGGCTGCCTGCTTCGCGCGAAACAGGCCAACTCCGTTCCTGAATCTGGTCCGGTTGCGCTTCATCCTGTGGGCACATCCGTGACTTCTCATCTCTCTCACTTGAATGCCTTCTCTGCTGCTCGTAGCATCTGCTCTGCCCGGCTCTGCAGCATCGGCTGACGCTCTTCAGACTTCCGGCCAAAGCTGGTGGCCACATTCAGTTTGATTCCTACCTCAGCCTCGTCACCTGAAATCACCGCCCTGACCGATGCTGCCACCGCATTGAGCAGTCCCTGCTGGTCCTTTGCTTCCTCCTTGAGCAAACGAACGTACTTATCAGCAGCCACATAAAGCACACTGAGCCGATAAGCTTGCTCGCCTCCGGCCTGCCATGAGGACTTCCTGATGAATTCCACCTTGGCCTCGGCATTCGCCACATCTCTTCCGGCACTATCCAGTATCGCCAGTGCGACCTCAATCTGGTTCAAGGCTGCATCACCCTCGTCAGTCACCTTGTCCGCCTGCAACAGACCAAGGGCCTGTTGCCATCGGTCCCGCGCGCTTCGGCCGCTGGCCTCGGCTGATGCGGCTGCCTGGCGAACAGCCGCAGACCGACTGGTCTGTTCCGGTTCAACTCCTGGACCGGAATCGAACAGGGTCTGTTGCCCCCCACCCGGCTCAGACGAAGCTCTCAATCGAGCCGGTCCTGAATCACTACGGCCAAATGCCTCGCGGCTCACGCTGGGCCGGTAACGAATCAGCATCACAACCCCCAGACCCAGAACTCCTAAAGCGGTCCAAATCAACACCCGTCTGATTATGGCGACCCGGGCCAGTTTCTTCTCGTTCGGTCGGAACACCAGCTTCCGACCCTGGGAGGCTTTGTGCTGTTCGTCTCCAGGGATGGTCTTGTTCGATTCACGCCGGCTCATGGTTCACTCTGGCAATTCAACTTACCCAACTCCTTCCCCATGTCAACATCGCCCGGCACGCAACCTTGACAAGCAACTGATACCGGCTATCTTGCCGTATGAGATTCATTCCATGTAAGACCGCTATCATTCTGTTCTTGCTGGCGGTTACAGGTTTAGCCAGAGGCTTCACTCTGCCCAGGCAGCTCTATGACATCAAACCATCCATCGGAGCCCGGCTGAACGGCAGTTATCAGTTCGGCAAGGAACTCAAGGAAGCCATCGATTATGGCATCGGTGCTGAAGTCCTGTTCCCGGTCTACAGGAACATCGGACTGCGTACCCAACTGCTCGAGCTTTCCATACTGGCCGGCAATGAAAGCATCCTGCTCTTCAATACCGGGCTCAGCCTGGACGGAGTGTTTGCATTCTCCAGCCGCCGGCTCAGAGTCGGTCCATATCTCTATGGTGGTGCTGGTTTCCAGATGGTTGACGACAACCTCGGCTACCAGATTCGGGCTGGAGCCGGACTCGAAGCCAGGCTGGCCCGTTCGGTCCGGTTCTTCGGTGAAGCCGGAATCGGCCACAGCGGCGAGCAGACCGAGCTGAGACTCTGCATCGGCACCCGGTTCAGAAAGGCCCAGTGACATCTGCTGAACTCTTTTCCCTTGTCAAATCCCTGGTTCTGGGATTCCTCTGCGGCTCGGTTCCTTTCGGCTATCTGGCCGGTCGCATCAAGGGCATTGACATCCGCACGCACGGGTCGGGCAACATCGGTTTCAACAATGTTCTGCGTGTTGCCGGCCCGGTCCTGGCAATACCGGTTCTCATCCTTGATGTCGCTAAAGGACTCCTGCCCACCGCCTTTGCTACATCCCTGGGGTTGACACCGGCCCTTGTCGGTCTTGGCGCAATTCTGGGCCATGTGTTTACGCCCTGGCTCGGATTCAAAGGCGGCAAAGGAGTTGCCACTACCATCGGTGTAAGCGCGTTCCTGTGCATCCGCAGCCTGGCCGCCGGCCTCGGCGTCTATACGATTGTCTTGTTCGTGTCCGGTTTCATCTCCTTGTCCTCGGTCGTATTCGGAGTGGTGCTGCCGGTGTTTACTGCTGTTTTCTACCCTGGGGATATCTCCTTGCTGGTGTTCGCAACGGTCGTCGGCCTGCTGATAGTCCTGCGCCATCGGGCAAATATCAAACGGCTTCTGCGCGGCACCGAACCCCGTCTCGGGCTCTGGCTCAGACTGTTCAGGAAACAACAATGACCGACAGAATCGCGTTCATCGGTGCCGGACGCTGGGCATTGTCCCTGGCACTCGGATTCTTGAAGCAGGGAGCCAGACCCGCGCTCTGGGAAACCGACTCAGCCAAACTGGAGAAGCTGCTTGAAACCCGAGGCCATCCTGACCTGCCCGATGGAACAGTCATCCCGGACCAGATTACCGTATCCGGCAATCTGGAATCGGTATTGGCGCAAGCGCGACTGGTCATTTTCGCTACACCTTCTGATGTTCTGGCCGATGCGGCCGGCTGCTGCGCACCAGTGCTTTCAAAGGCGACCGAAGCGGTGCTTACCGCCACCAAGGGGATTGGCCCTGTAACCCTCAAGCGCATGTCGGTTCTCCTCAAAGAACTTCTGCCTGGCTGGCCGGTGGTTGTCCTTGCCGGTCCGGCCATACCTTATGACTTTGCCCTTGGCGACCCGACTTCGCTGGTCGCGGCATCCGAGGCCGAAACCGCGGCCCGAATGGTCCGCGACTCCTTGACCGCCGGCAACCTGCGAGGCTATTCGAGCAACGATGTGGGCGGGGTTGAGCTGGGTGCCGCACTCAAGAACGTCATTGCACTGGCAGCCGGTATAGCTGATGGACTCGGACTGGGCTTGAACGCCAAGTCCGCACTGCTTGTTCGCGGTCTGGCCGAAATAACCCGGCTGGGCATAGCAATGAACGCAAATCCGCTTACATTCTCCGGTTTATCCGGCATGGGTGATTTGATTGTTACCGCCTTTTCCAACCACTCCCGCAACCACTGCCTGGGTATGCTCATCGGCAAAGGAAAAACCCTGACCCAAGCTCAAGCCGATCTGAATGGAGTTGTCGAAGGGGTCACAACCGCGCGCTCAGCCCGTTCCCTTGCTTCCCGCCACCGCATTGAGATGCCCATCACCGAAGAAGTATGCCGGATTCTGTTTCAAGGTTCCAGTCCACAAGGCAGTCTGAAACGGCTCCTCGGCCGAACCCCCAAGAAGGAGGCATGTTGACCCGCAAGAAGTACTACACTGTGACCGAGGTATGCAAGAAGCTCAATGTCAAACCCCATGTGCTGCGCTACTGGGAGCAGGAGTTCGAGATCAAGATAAAGCGGAATTCGGCCGGCCGCCGTATCTACTCGGACGCACAGATAGACAAACTGCAACTGGTCAAGCATCTCTTGCGCCGCGAAAAACTCACAGTCAAAGGAGCCAGACGTCAACTCGCCGGCATGAAACCAGAGCCTGGGCAGGTGCCTGATTCCAAAAGCCGGAGCCAGGCCCTGCTCTGGCTGAAAAAGGAACTGATTACCATCCGAGGCCTGCTCGAACCCGACCGATAGGCGACTTCTGCCAAACCTGACCTGACATCCAGGCTGGAGGTCAGCTCATAACCCGAATAGAAAGGGCGGCCAAAAGGCCGCCCTTCAGGTTTAGAGTTTACTGCTAGTGTTGAATAACAAGCCGTCCGGTCAGAGTCGTGTTGTCCGCTGTCACACTGACGAAGTAGACGCCGTCGGGATAACGGTGACGCTAACCGTTTTATCTATTTGGTGCTCGTTAAGGGATGAGTCTGGCCGTGACCGATTGTAGTTTCTGATTTCCTGCTGACAATCTGGCTGCACTGACCGAGAGATTCCTCCGCTCGGGCGCTTAGCGCCCTCGGTCGGAATGACAGAAAGGTGACGGTTGGAGTGGGCTTTCCTTTCTGTCACCCCGAGCGTAGTCGAGCGGTCTCTCAGATTCCTCGACTCGCTGCGCTTGCTCGCAATGACGAGCGGGCCAGCGCTGGATGATAGCTTAGGCTGTTGTTTTGCGCTTCTCCCGCCGTAGGAAATAGACGCCCGCAGCTTGTTAGCAGACGGCGAAAGAGGCGATTGGCTACCCCTCCCTTATTGGATTTTGTAAGACTTGGCATAACAGCCTGAACTAGCGGCATTTATATCCCGCGACAGACCCATTGACAAGAGGCTTTCAAGGCCTACCATAAATATGTTGAGGCAGTGACTCATTGAGGGTGAGCGACAATTGCAGTCAGGCCGAGGCCGTGTACGTGTGTCGGAATAAAAAAGAGGAGGCTTTGGTGCCGCAAGTGGCCAAATCGGTAACCATCCCAGGACAATCGTCCGGTTTCTCTGCTGTTGCGCGCACGGCGGGCGCGGCAGTCGTGAGACTCGGCCTGTTCGCGTTCCTGCGTCTGGCGAAGGAGCTTGACGCAGGGCTGTTCTTAGACACGGTGGTAGAGGAGATGCAAGATGTCTGTGACCGTTCGTAGAACCCATGCCTTGTCGCTGGTAGGCTTGGCATGCCTGGCTATGGGCCGGGGTCTGCCTGAAGCTGCCGGAGGAGTTCCTTGGGCTGGTGAATGTGTCGAACAACTCTGGACGACTTCGATGATGAGGTCGAGAATTCCGGGTCCTGGCTTCATCCTTCACAATTCATCCCTCATCCTTTTCCTCCTCGCTTCCCTTCTACTGCCCCTTCCTGCCGGTGCGGACTCAATCGGGTGGTCCACCCCGCGCCAACTGGCCCCGGCCACCGCCGCGTGCCTCCAGCAGTATGGCCCCTCGCCTGCTGCACGGGACCCGTCTCTCTGGACGCTGTGGTTTGAAGAAAAAGACACGAGCCTGAGTCGGTCCACGCTGAAGGCGTCTCGCTTCAGCAATGGGTCGTGGTCAGAACCAGAGTCAGTCACCAGCGATACAGCCGACTTTATTTTCGTGCAAACCGCGGTTGATGCGGCCCTGAATCCTTGGGCTGTCTGGAGCCGCGGCCGATACATATCACCCGACTCCGGCTTCAGCTTCTGCCTCTGGAGCCGAAGGCAGGGTGACTCCTGGACCAGTCCGGAACTCATCTCCAGGGATACGGCCGGTCATGGGGGCAGCCCGAGCGTGACCTCAGACCCGGTTCAGGGCATCTGGGCGATCTGGCACAAGATTCAGGACGACTCAGTTTCAATCCTTTCTTCATACTGCCGGACCGACTCTTGGGCGCCTCAGGCTGTTGTCGCCCGATTTCTCTGGTGGTTCGTTCCGTATGTCCCGGTTATCACCGCACCTTCTGGCGGCAAGGTCAGGTCCGTGTGGACCGGCGCATTGCCCATCGGCATCGGCATATACTCTGCAACCTGGAGCGGGGATTCATGGGAGGACCACGAGCTCATTCCAGAAGGCTCGCTAGGCTACTGGCCCTCGGTCTGCAGCGACTCAGTGGGCGGCACATGGGTGACGTGGTATGACGGGTTTTCTGGAGACTCCGGCCTCATCCGCTGCGCCCACCATGATGGGACGGGTTGGACCGAGACCTGGCGCCTGGCAACTGGCAATGTCTCTGTCTACAGGGGCATGCTCTGCTGCGACGAACAGGGCTGGATATGGGCCTTGTGGGTACAGCCCCATGGGACAGCAGACGGCCCCGATATCTGCGTCCGGTACTTCGACGGCGACAGTTGGAGCGACCGAAGCGTGGTCGCAACCCCCGCCCGCATGATTATCTGCCCCAGGATTGCAGCGGCTCTGGGCCGGGTCTGGGTGACCTGGACACAGTGTGAATCCGACGACCGGTGGTTGCTCTACTACAGCCACACGCTCCCGGCCGGAATCGCCGGGCACGAGCGGCAGCGGCTCGCAGCGGTCCGGGTTTCGCCCTCGGTGGTCCGGGCCGGCACAGCAATCCGCCTCTCCGGGCTTCAACCCGGGCAGACGGTTCAGTTGCTGGATGCAACCGGCAGGAAGGTCGAGCTACGAACCCGCGACCTTTGCACTTCCTTGCTGTCGCCCGGTGTGTATTTCGTCCGCATCAGCGGCAGGGGTCAGCCGGTCAGCCACAAGGTTCTGGTCGTTCAATAATGGAGAAAAGGAGAAAACATGTCTAGAGCATCGCACGTTGCAGTGACGGTCGTAGCATTTGCGCTACTGGCCGTTGTCATTCATGGAGAGCCGGTCTGGGTCAGCTTCGATGACACACCCGAGCCCGTGCCTCCCACGGTCGAAATCGTAAGCGGAGACGCAAACCAAGTTATCTACAGCATCCAGGTCCACGGCATGCTGGTCAGCGACACTGTGGTGGAAGGAGAGGTCTACCGGCGACTTGAGCTACCCGGTGAAGGCGTGCTCAGTGACGAGGGCCTGCCTGAGCTTCGGAATTTCCGGGGACACAGTAAAGGATTTTCTCTTCTCCAGCCGGTCATTTGTGTTTCCATGGCCCCTTGGGACCCGGCTTCAGCGGCTTCAGTGTACGGCCCAGAATCAGCTCCAGATTAGCCACGAAGTCTTCACTGCCCAATGGACGACCGGTCCGGTTGTGCA
>JAUWNN010000006.1 GCA_030612625.1 Caldifarciminota bacterium | reverse complement strand
ACCCTTGCGCTGCGCAGGGTGTCACCCTCGCTGTCTGAGCAACTGGCGGGCGGACTGGCGATGAGAGTGGCTGGCCGGCTAGCGGTCGGAGTGGTTGTCCGATTGGCGTGCCAATTAGCCGGCCGACTGGCCGGCAGATTGGCGAAGGGCCTGGCTCGGGCTGTGGTTTTGGGACTGGTTGCCCGGCTGGTAACCGGACTGGCCGGCCGCGTGGGGTTCTGATTGGCCCGCGGTCTGGCAGGCTGAATGGTGAAGGGAATCACTGGGGGAGTCACTCCCCGGGCTATTCCTTTGGCTATTTGGGAGGGAATCCTGGTCCACGCGGTGCCTGGAACGGATTGTGCACTGGGTTAAGTCAGAATATGTGCAAGTTTTTTTGTCACTTCTGGCGCTGGAGACCGTATAAGTATATGAAGAGTGATGTCAGTGAGTTATCCGGCCGGCAGCAGATGGAATCTGCTGCACAGGCCTGCCGCTATGGCCGGGCCGATGCTGGCGTGAGGTCAGAATGTCCTGGTGACGGGGCAAAATGCCCCAGACCGTTAGGGCAGGTCAGGCCCGGCGAGCGGCTTGTCATGGCAACAGCCAAGAAAGGAGGTGATGAATCATGCCGAGTGACGCTGAGAAGCGGGTCGAGAACTGGAACACCAAGTTCAACACCGGGCGGGTCAAGGAAACTCTGGATGCGCTGCGTGACGACATGCTCGCGCACTATCAGGCTGCGGTTGCGCAACTGTGCGCGATGGAAACCGAAGTGAAGCAGACGCTCGACAAGTCCGGAGTCCATACCATTCTCTATGTGCCCTACCTGGATTACGGCCGGCAGCTTTACAAGCTGTCGAGACAGAAGAATATCTCGGGCGAGTCGTTTGCGATGGCGGCCCAGGTGCTTCTGGAGAAATGGCAGAGTCGGGGTCTGGACCCGGCCGTGCTGGCTGCGATAAGGAGCGAAGTGTTCAACGTGTCTGCGCCTTGATGTAGCTGGACGGCAACTGAGAAGCTGCCGCCTCGCTGACTATGGGCTCTGGTGTGTTATTCGACTATCAGTTTGGCGGTTTGTGAGCCAATGTCCTGTTCTATCCGGATGAAGTAGATTCCGGGTGCGAAATCCTTCAGGTTCAGGGCAACGGTTCTGCCCAGGAGTCCGGGCCAGGTACGCAGGAGCTTGCCGCTCGGGTCAAACGCCCGGACCAGGGCTGGACCGGTGCCGGCCAGGCTGACGTAAGCCCTGGCATGGGCAGGGTTGGGCCGAATCATTGGGCCGGAAACAACATCAGGCAGGAGCGTGGGCCAGGGCTCAGTGCGGATTCCGACGCGAATTTCGTAGAAGTAGCGCCAGAATTCCCTGGTTTTGTTTCCTTTGAGCGCATAGAAAGTGCCGTTGCCCAGACTGATGATGTCGGCGCCGTGTTTCACCCGCTTTTTCTTACCGGTTGTTTCAGTGAAGGTCGGCACGGTGTCCAGTTCGGTCCAGGTGTTGGAAGACGGGGTGTATTTGAAGAACTGCTGGGTGTTGCCACCTTTGAGCGCGAAGATTTCGGTTTGATACCAGTCGGCCGAGCCGCCGTCTTTGGATTTCTTTTCCCGGATGCGACCGCCGTGCAACCCCTCGAAAGGCATCCCGGCCAGGGTTTCCTGATGCCAGGTGTTACTGGTGATGTTGAACTTCCAGAACTCGTGGTATTTGGCTTTGTGCGCATACAGGGTGTTCTCGCGGTCATACACCAGCCAGGAACCTTTGTTCCATTTCGGTTTGGCGCCTTCGGGCGCGTTGGGCAGCGAATCCCAGGTGTCGGCCGGGACATTGTACCGGTAGAACTCGGTTTTATAGCCTTTCAACAGATAGATATAGCCAACGTCGTTCTTGACCACATAGGCCATGTCAGTGCCGCCTTTGACTTTCTTCCGGTTAGGCCCAATCGGCACATCGGTCAACTGATGCCAGGAATCGCCCGGGATGTCGTAGCGCCAGAATTCCAGGGTATTGTTGCCTTTGGTGAGGTAGATGTAGCGGCTGTGGTCGCTGCACAACCTGCCACCTTTGCGAACCTGTTTTTCGCTCGGACCTTGGGGTACGGTGTCACGTAGTTCCCACTGGCCGGTGCCGGTGTTGTAATGGTAGAAGTCACCGGTCTTGTATCCTTTGGTTGCGTAGATGTGAAAGCCAGCGGCTCCGGACATCAGTGCCAGGCCCCCGCCCCGCTTGACCGCCTTGCCGCTTGGCGGCTCGGGCATCGGGGCCATCTCTTTCCATTCGGGCTCGACCGATTCGACTGTAAAGGGACTTTCGCACAAGTTGTTCAGAGGCGCGATGTCACCGGGTAGTTCAGTGGTGCAGCGGGCGACATAGCTGCCCGGCATTGCGAACCAGCTCCGAAAGGTGACTGTGCTGGTGGATTCGGGCTGAAGCCCGGCTATATTCAGCGAGTCGGTGTAAAGGAGTAGTGTGTCCTTGCTGATTCCGAGTCTGACGGTGAACTGTTCTGGGGCGGTGCCGTAGTTCTTGATACGGGCACGAGGTGTCACCGGACCGGGCTGGATATTGCCTGAAGGCGTGATAATCGCTTCCACACCGACATCGTGGATATCGCCCACTATGAAGGCGGAATAGGTGATGTCGTTCTCCGGGTTCATATCGTCTTCAAGATACACCCGGAGCCGGGTGGTGAAATCGCCTCTGGGCGCGGCCTGCCAGTCTATGAAGTCAAAGGTGTCAATCTGGTTCGGGCCCACAGTAGGACACAGGCTGTCCTGGTAAATCGGAGCGCTTTCTATGAGAATGGTGAAATAGATTCTGAAAGTGGCTGCCTGTGCGCCGTTGTTGGCCACCACACCTTTTGGGACGACGATTGTGTTTTCCTTTACCGTTCCGACCGGTGCCAGGATTTCGAGCGCGGCAACGTCTTTGAATCCCGGGGGCCGGACATAGAGCTCCAGACTCGTGGTGTCGTTGGCCGGGTTCATGTCCGAATCGTAGAAGGTGCTGCATGCGACTGTTACCGAACCGGATGTGTCAGCCGTCCAGATTCCGAAGGTGACGTAGCGTTCTTCTTCGGGCGCCATCTGGTCTACGACTGCGGTGTCAAGCCAGTTCCCGATTCTGAAGTAGCAGAAGAAAATGGCGACAGTGTCGGTGCCGAAGTTCTTGACCCGTGCCTGAGGGACAACTACAGCGCCTGAGTCCACGGTGTCACGCGGGACAACTATCTCCAGGAGACCGACGTCCTCAACCCTGACCACAACCGAAGTGTCGAACCGGTCGTTATCCGGGTTTGTGTCGCTGGGAAGCATTGTGATGCATGTCACCTGGTTCAGGCCGCGTTCGACTGCGGTCCAATCCGAAAAGCCCAGGACCCGAGTGCTTTCCGGCTCAAGATTGTCAACGAATGCTGAGTCAAGGTAACCCAGGCCGATGTTCATGTGGGTCCAGAAGGATTCAGGTTCGGCACCATAGTTCTTGACTACGGCTTCAGGCATGACCACCTGGCCCGAATCTGTGATACCGATAGGCGCAAGGACTGTCTCGACGCCGACGTCGGCCCCGGACAGTTCGCCGATAACGGTGATGTTGTCCAGAGCTATGAAATCAATCGAATTGTTGTCGCCGACAAATGCCCAGGCAAGCCTGACTTCAGGTTGGTTAGCGGCCCAGGGTAGGAGGAATATCTGTAGTTCCGGGCCGATTGTCTGGCCGTAGTAGTTGAACACCGGGAATTCAAAAGGGCCGCCGGCCACAGACCCGACCAGTTCCAGGAAGTAGCTTGAGCCGCCCGGAGCCTGACAAAATGTGGAACAGCGCAGGGTGATGGTGTTGTGCTCTGAGCAATCAAAGGGCGGGCTGATGAGTGAATCAATACTGGTTTCGTTCGGTGCCGAGTCAAGCAGGGCATAGGGTGTTGGATTGTCGGTCCACGGTGGACTCTCTTCCGGGGCCCGGTGCCAGTCATTGGAACTGGTGTCACCGGTGAATACTATCCGCCAGCCAGGCGGCGGTTCGATTGTGGACCACGGACTATCGAAATCCTCAAACAGCAGGACTTCCTGGCCGAGCAAGGGTACGGGCAGGATTATTGCCAGCACAAGCCATGCTGCCAGTTTCCTCAAAATGTCAGAACCTTTCATAGCCATCTCCTTACCGTTTGGCCAAGGATAACCGACTGCTGCCGAGTGTCAATCGGGAAGCCGGCTCGGATTCCCGGCTTTTCGAGTTACTTCTTTCCAGACCCGGAGGAAGTTCTCACCCAGAATCTTCTTGATGTCCGGTTCTGAAAAACCACGGCGCAATAGCCCTTCGGTGAACGCCGGCATCCGGGTGACGTCTTCGAGGCCTTTGGGCGGTGAGTCCCCGAATCCGTCGAAGTCAGAGCCGATGGCAACAGCATTGATGCCGGCGATGTCTGCGCTGTGCTCGATGTGGTTGAGCACGTGCTCAATTGTCGCCTTGCGATAGGCGCGGGTCAGGAAGTACGGCAGAAACACTATGCCGATGACACCGCGGGCCTGGCCGAGCGCTTTGAGTTGCTCGTCGGTCAGGTTGCGAGGGAACCTGCGGAGGGCCCGACACGCGGAATGGGAACAGATGACCGGTGCGGTGCTGGTATCCAGCACGTCGCTGAAGGCCCGGTCCGATGCATGGGACAGGTCGATGACGATGCCGAGCCGGTTCATGCGTTTCACAGCTTCGTGACCGAGCCTGGTCAGCCCCCGGCGGGGTCCGTCCCGGCTCATACAGGAACGGGCAAACGGGTTGGAGTTGTTCCAGGTCAGGGTGAGGACCCGGACCCCGCGTCTGTAGAACCGGTCCAGGTTCGCGAGGTCTCCTTCAAGCGCATGCCCGCCTTCGACTCCGAGGATTCCGGCAATCCGACCCGAGGCCCTGATTGTCCGGATGTCACCCGGACCAAGCGCCAGAGCGATATCTTCCGGACAGCGACGGCAGATGCGCTTGAACGCGTCGATTGCCTTGAGGACAAAGGTAGCCCGTTTGCCCGGCTTGAACAGGTCGGGGTTGGTCCAGATTGCGAACACCTGGGCGTTGACTCCGCCCTGCTTCAGGCGCGGGATGTCGACCTGGAGCACGTCGGACCGCTGAGTGATGTCCTTTCGGCCCCGGACGTGTTCATACAAGGCGTCGGTGTGCAGGTCAATGACGAGCGAGCGGTGGTGCAGGGCGAAGGCCGGTCTGATACCGGATACTATCGGTTCGGCCCGGGCGGTCAAGCAGGAGAAGCCGTCCGGTTTTCTTGACGGGCTTTCGTTCCGGAGCTACCATGTTGCAAAAGGAGGCGTCATGGTCGCTCTTCGAGTTGCGGTCGTTCTTCTCCTGGCCGTGGGAGCAGTCAGCGGTCAGTTATTCTTCGGTTGTATCTGCTCAACCGACGTGCCTTTTGCTACCGGTCCGAACAACAGTCATAAGCTGGCAGCATCGAGCGAGGCGGTCGGCGGCGTGAGTGATACCGTTACTCTAGTTTTCCAGTCAAGCGAAAGCATTTATGCCAGTATCGGGGTTTTTGATATGGGCAGCGTCGTCTGGACCAGACCGGTGCAGATGTATTCAGGAGCAAACCCTGGTATTGAGTACGGTAGAGACCGGTGTCGCCATCTGGTATGGCAGGATTATGACACTCTTGCCCGAGCCCAGGAAGTCTTTTACCGGAACTTCGAGTACCGGATGATGCCGGTGAATGTAAGCAACACTTCAGGGAATTCGGTTCATCCGGATGTCTGGGCTGATGAAGCCGGTCTTGCCCACGTTGTCTGGGAAGACTATTCGTATAGCAAACCCAGAATCTACTACCGTACCTGCAATGTAAACGGCACGGTCGGTGATACGTTCTGGGTTTCTGCCGATACTGGCGGATACTGCTTTCTACCTTCGATTGGAATGTTTCCGGCCGACAGCGAACTGGTGGTTATCTGGCAGGAGGTTGATTCTAACAGCTATACTCCTTATTCGATCAAGCGGAGGCGGCGACAGCGGAGCGGGGTCTGGCAGAATGTAGAAACCTTAGCCCAGCATCATTTTCCTTTGCGTCATCCGTCACTTGATTGCGGTTCACCCGGGGAGAGTTTTTCTGCTGCCTGGGAAGACAGTTCGAGCGGGAATATGGAGGCGTGTTTTGAAGGTGGGAATCCGGGCGGTGGTTATTATACTCCAGGCCGTTCAACCGTGCCGGTTGTTGCGACTCTCGGAAGTACCTGGTCATATCTCTTCTGGCAGGAAGAGGAATCCCCTGGTTTCTTCGACATCTACACCCACTCCTACTACTCCATGACCGGCTGGTCAACCGGGTCCTTGCGGGACATGCTTCCCATCTATGAGAATGTGTTCTGGCCGAACTGCCTGGGTGCGCTTCTTGTCTGGACCCAGGGCGATGCTGCGCCGTACAAGGTGATGTATGCCTACTTCGGGCTTCCGATACCTGTTGCCGAGGAGCGGGCGATGCCGGTGTCAGCCCGGGCTGTGTCAGTTCAGCCCAACCCGATGCACGGCCGGGCCGTAATCCGTTTCGGGAAGGCGGTTCGAGGAAAGGCGGATGTCGAAGTGACCGATGTCACCGGCAGGAAGATATGGTCCTGGACAGGGACGGACGCACAGGTCGTCTGGGATGGAAAGGGATTGCCTTCCGGCGTTTACTTCGTCCGGGCGCGTGCCGGAGGAAAGGAGGCGGTAGCCGAGGTTGTGAAGTTCTAGCCGGATTCAGGTTCGATAGGGCACCAGTGCACCGGCGTGTACATGTTGCTCAGGTGAGAGCAGGATTCCCGGAGTTGTTCGAACAGCCGTTCTACTGAGTCTGCCTGAGGGCTCAGCCGTTTGAGCTTGGCGGTCAGG
Organism: Caldifarciminota bacterium; assembly: GCA_030612625.1. Taxonomy (GTDB): domain Bacteria; phylum Hydrothermota; class Tepidihabitantia; order Tepidihabitantales; family Tepidihabitantaceae; genus UBA3079. The sequence continues at coordinate 24,277 of JAUWNN010000006.1, read as the reverse complement.
TCGTCCAGGATTTCTTTCCTGACCGTTTCGGCCTGAGGGTCCTTTTTCAACAGGAATTCGAATGCAAGACCAGAACCGGTTTTGTTCCAGCCGATTCGGGCCGCGGTCTGCTTGAACAGGGAGTGGATGACCTCGAAATGAGGGCGGCTGACATCGACCGGCTGCAGGCTCCACAGTTCGTCAGTCACGATGTAAGGATACAGCGCCGGCGCTCACAGCGCAACCGGATGCAGGCCTCCCGGGCCTGGGGACACGATCCGGGATCCGGAGGACCGGATGCCGGTCATGTCCCCGTCTGCGGTATCGACGGTTGTCGCCCCGCAGGCCGCAGCGGATACGTCGAAGGAGGCTTTGTTATCCGCGGAGAATCGCCTTCAGGTCCTCATCAGCCGTGGTGGTCGGCATGATGTTGAACTTGTCGACCAGGACTTTGAGCACGTTCGGGGTGATGAATGCGGGCAGGGTCGGGCCGAGCCTTATGTTCCTGATGTCGAGGTGAAGCAGGGTCAGCAGAATCGCGACCGCTTTCTGTTCGTACCAGGAGATGATCATTGACAGCGGGAGCTCGTTGACCCCGACGCCGAACGCCTGGCTGAGCGCCAGCGCAATTTGGATTGCCGAAAAGGCATCGTTGCACTGGCCGATGTCGAGCAGGCGCGGGATGCCGTCGATGTCGCCGAACTCGAGCTTGTTGAACCGGTACTTGCCGCAGGCCAGCGTGAGTATGATGCAGTCCTTCGGCACTTTCTGTGCAAACTCGGTGAAGTAGTTGCGACCGGACTTGGCGCCGTCGCACCCGCCGACCAGGAAGAAGTGCTTGATTCTCCCGGCCTTGACCGCTGCGATGACTTTGTCGGCCACTCCGAGCACCGCGTTGCGGCCGAACCCGACGGTGATAGTCTTTTCCGGTGTATCTTCGGTGAACCCGGGCGCGGCGAGCGCGGCTTCGATTACGGGCGTGAAGTCCTTGCCCGCACCGATATGGGTGATACCGGGCCAGGCGACCAGACCGGTCGTGAATATCCGTTCCTTGTAGTTGTCGCGCGGCTTCTGGATGCAGTTGGTGGTCATCAGGATTGCGCCCGGGAAGTCGGGGAACTCTTTCTGCTGGTCCTGCCATGCCCCGCCGTAGTTGCCGACCAGGTGCTCGTACGCCTTGAGCTTCGGGTATCCGTGGCAGGGCAGCATCTCACCGTGGGTGTAGACGTTGATGCTCTTGCCTTGGGTCTGCTTGAGCAGTTCCTCAAGGTCTTTGAGGTCATGGCCGGATACCACAATCGCCTTGCCTTTGACCGGGGTGACCCGCACTTGAGTCGGCTCAGGATGGCCGTAGGTCGTGGTGTTGGCCGCGTCGAGGATTTCCATCGCCTTGAGGTTGATTTCTCCGACATTGAGGCAGGCTCCGAGCAGGTCATCAACGGTCAGGTCCTCGCGAGCGAGGAGGTTGAGCGAGGCGTGAATCATGCCGTACAGTTCATCAGACTTCTTCCCTAGGATAAGGGCATGGTCAACGTACGCAGCCACACCTTTGAGCCCGAGAATCGCGAGATAGATGAGGTCGGCAACGTCGTTGCCGAACTGCTCGCGGCGCTTCGTGAAGGCAACGTCACGGCCCTGCGCGACGAGGCCGTCGATGTCCTCGGCCGGAATCCAGGCCGCGGGTCCGGTCAGGGTTTCGGGCGCTTTCCCTGCTTTCTCACACGCCTTTTCATACAGGCTTTTCGCTTTGTCACGAACCTGGGCCGCTTTCCTGAGCAGGCCCTGGAGCCGCTCCGGGTCGAAGTTGACGTTGGTGATGGTGGTGAACAGCGCTTCGGCGGTGAATGCGTTCACTTCGTCATCGGTCGCGCCCAGTTCGCGGGCTCGGTGGGCGTACATCGCGATGCCTTTGGTCGCGTGAATCAGCAGGTCCTGGAGGCTTGCGGTCGTTTCGTCTTTGCCGCAGACACCTTTGACCGTGCAGCCGGTGCCTTTGGCGGTCTGTTCGCACTGGTAGCAGAACATGCTCATTGTCTTCTCTCCTTTGATTGAGCTATTTCTGGACTTCTCCGTTGATTCCGAGCGTTACTTCAGTGAATGGAATCGCCTTGCCCGAGTCGGCAATCGCCTGTTTCACCAGGCTGATTAACCCGAAGCAGCAGGGGACTGTCATGTGAATGCAGGTGACTGAGTTGATGTTATTCTCTTTGAACAGGGCGGTCAGTTTCTGCTGGTAAGACCTGGCGTCATCCAGCTTCGGGCATCCCATCAGCAGGACTCTGCCTTTGACGAACTGGTCATGGAAGTTGGCTGAACTTGCGGCTGCGCAGTCTGCAGCAATCAGCAGGTCAGCGTTCTTCAGATAGGGTGCGGATGCGGGCACGAGCGTTATCTGAATCGGCCAGTTGCGCAGGCGGGAAGGTCGATGTCCCGCGGTCGCCTGGTTCTCAATCTCATCAACGTACTTGATTTCCCTTACTGCTTCACCGGGCCAACCGCAGGGGAGCGGCTCAGCGCCGGCGTTTTCCGGGATGTCGATATGGTGCTGCTTGAGGTATTCAACCGCCTGGCTGTGGTACTCGACCGCGCCGTGTTCCTTGAGATGCTTCAGGTGCGCGGCGATGGTGTTGGGTCCCTGGGGCACGATATTCTCCATCACCTTGTCTTCGTCGTACGGCTCGGCTTCCCGTTCTTCGATGGTGATAGCGCCTTCCGGGCAATGGCCGATGCAGGCACCGAGCCCGTCGCAGAACAGGTCGCTGACGAGCCGGGCCTTGCCGTCGATAATCTGGAGCGCGCCTTCCGGGCAATTCGGGATGCAGTCACCGCAGCCGGTGCAGCGTTCAGCGTCTATTCTGACTACTTTTCTTGTGCCCATTGTCCACTCCCAGTTCCAGGCGGATTTCTGAGAGCCTTGTCTTCGCCAGCTTGCTGGCGATCCTCTTGTTTATTGATTGAACGAAGTCACCCAGGATGCACTCCCTGTTTCCGCAGACCGGCGTGCCGAAAAGGCATTTCTCGACCTTCACCGGGCCCTCGATGGCCTCGACGACCTCCTTGAGGGTAATCCTGCTGGCCGGCCGGGCGAGCTTGAACCCACCCGCGGGTCCGCGGGTTGCCCGGACCAGCCGGGCACGTTCGAGTGCAAGCAGCACTTTGGCCAGATGTGATTCGGATGCTTCGAACACGATGGCGATTTCTCTGGTCCTGACCAGACGTCGTGGGGTGCCGGCGAGCAGTGCCGCGGCGTGCAGGCCCAGAGCAGTCGCTTCAGATACCCTGAAAAGGCGTGACATGAAAGCTCCTTATCACTTATTCTGGTATTAGAATACCAGAATAGGCCAAGCTGTCAAGTAGAACTTTCGGAGGAAATCGGGTTTGTTGTCGTGGCGGCTCAGATAGCTTCGGCCAGAAGGGTCCGGGCGATGGACTCTGCCCCGCTGGTTGCGTGTTTGCCGAGGCCGGTCTCGGCTATCTGTCTCAATTGCCCGGCACGGCGCAGTTCAGAGACGGTCAGGCCAAGCTGTTCTGCGTCCAGGATGGTCCTGATGGGCCGGCAGACGCCTTGCTTGGTTGCGAACCAGTAATTCAATGGTGCGAAAGGGCCAATATTAGGCAATAAGGCAAACATCGGCAGGCCCAGACCGATTGCCCAGTTAGTGCGTTCATGACAAGCCGCAACCATTATATCAAGCTGAGAGAAAACCTTTGCCAGAAGTGCGGTTTCTTTTCTGCGGTCTGGTGCGGTAATGAATATGGGCTGGCCAGAAAAAAGGTATTTGATATTTATTACCGGCACTCCGGCATCCTGTAATTTTCGGGCCAGATATTTCGCCCTTTTCAGGTCCCAGCCGGCAAAGATTATCGGCCGATAGCCGGTTTCCCAGCAGGATTTTGCACCGGCGATAATGCGGTCAACATGGGGGTTCGGATAGGCACCCGAAGTAAAGAACCCGATAGTGAGTGGCTGGGCTGAGCGGTAATGGTCGAGCCTGTTCATAAAGGCGTGTTCGGCCTGGGTTATGAGCTTTGGTTCGATGACAAGACCGGTGACCGTCAAAGCGCTACGCTTCACGCCCAACGCAACAAGCGCGTCAGCAGTGGATTCCAATGGCACGAATGTGCGCCATGCTTCGGGGACTGCGGCAACGGGCGGGGCTGTGATTTCGCCATGCAGGTAGGCCGTTTTGCAGACAGGTGCCAGGATATGGGCCACAAGCGGATGCTCAACCAGACAGATGCCGGGGAATCCGGTAAGGCGTTTCCTGAGTGACGAACCGAGAATGGCAAGTTGCAGTGGTGACGGCTTCCCGCCCTTGCGTAGCCGGTTGTAGATGCTGGTGAGGATTCCGCCGTGAGCCCCGACGTAGTAGAGCGAACGTGCTAGTTTCCAGGCGTGCTTCGACGTGCCTGAGCAAATCCGGTCAAGGGTGACGAGCGACAGCATGTCCGGTTTGAACCCGGGCTGGCGGGACAAGGAGAGCAGAACCGAGTCAAGATAAGAAGGATGGCCCCGGCCGATATCGCTGTTGACCGCGACGAGGCGCAGTCCGGCCGAATCAGTCATTTGTGCTCAGCCAGGACGGTGGTGTCAGAGCGCACTGACGCACCGGCGAGCCATGGGTGGTTTCGGTCGTCTCCTTCGAGGTAGTAGCGCAGGAAGGCGGTCAGGTAGGTGCGTACCGCTCGGAGTTGGGATTGACGGTCGAACCGCTCGAACCGGTCCTCAATAAGACTGGTGTGGTCGAGGTAGCCGTTGTGGCCGGCGTTGCGGATGCACAAGTAGAAGCAGGGAGCGGAGCAGGGGTCGTAGAACTGCTTCCGCACATTCTCCGCTCGTGCGGTGCGGTCATTCTCTCCGGCCAGAACCAGCACCGGAACGTCCAGGCTCTCCACATGGGTCGCCCGCGAAACCAGGTAGGGTGACAGGCCGGCAACCGCTTTCACGCGCCGGCCGCGGTCGAGTCGGGCGGCCAGGAAAGCGGCGCCGCCGCCCATTGAATGACCGACCAGCGCGGCATTGTACGGGTTCAGTCCGACCCCGGGAAGGTCGTTGAGACTGTCGAGGAACATGAGCGCTGCCAGCATATCGTCGGCGAGGCGCGCCGGCGGACGGAACAGGCCGGGGTCCGGATACCCGGGCACGAGGACGTAGAATCCGTGCGAGGCCAGGTGGCGGCAGGTGCTGCCGTAGCGTTCGATGTCGGCAAGGAAGCCGTGGCCGAAAACGACAGCGGGCCGGTCATCATGCGTCGTGTCGTCGCGAACAGGTTTGTAGAGAATGCTCTTGAATCGGCGCGAGCCGGATGGGACTTCGATATGGGCGGTGTCGACCTGGTACGGCCCCGGTTCATCCGGCGGGGAAAAGCCCGGCGTGGTGGAAACTATCAGGAGCAGGATGAGAAACAGGTGCATTACTTCAGGAGCCGGGATAGGCGGCGGTCGGCCAGAATCCGGCCGCCGGTCTGGCATCCGGGACAGTAGTAGGTAGTGGATTCCTTGTAGCTGACGCGACGGACCGGTGTGTCGCAGACCGGGCAGGGCTGTTCGAGTCGGTTGTGGACTTTGAGGAACGTCCGGTCGCGGCGGTCAGGTAGATGGTCAAGGGACTTGAACCGGATAATGGCGTCGGCCAATACCTTCTTGACCGCCATAAACAGGCGGATGGATTCCTCGGGCTTGAGCGCCCCGGTTTTCTGGAACGGAGAGAGCCGGGCTTCGAACAGGATTTCGTCCGAGTAGCAGTTGCCGATGCCCCCGACTGCTCGCTGGTCGGTCAGGAACCTTTTCACAGTTCGGTTGCGGCGTTTGAGTGCGGAACGGAACCGGTTCAAGGTGAACTGCGGGCCGAGCGGGTCAAGGCCGAGTTGTGCGATCCGTTCCACCTTCTGCGGGTTGGTGACGAGGTGGACTGCGACCCTGCGCTTGGATCCGGATTCGGCGACCCGGAGGTCGGTTTTGTTGTCCAGGTGCAGGGCGAGCAGGTGGTGGCGGGTCATGGGCTGGTTTGACGGGATGGTGATGAGACGGCCATTGAGCATGAGGTGAACGCAGAGATGGAGTTTGTTGTCGGTGTTCAGGCTGAGGAACTTGCCCAGGCGGGAAACGCTGCTGATGTGGCTGTCGGTCAGAGCTTCGAGCGGAGGGTCGACCGTCTTGAGCACCGCGGGATGGTGCAGGGTCGCGCCGAGAATGCGCCGACCGGCCAGGGTCAGCCGCAGCCGGCTCTTGATGATTTCCAGTTCGGGCAGTTCAGGCACGAATAAGGTTATGGAAGTGGTCGGCTTCGTCAACCAGGAGGATGATGCTTTGCCAGGCAGTTGGAGTGCATATTGCGACCAGCAGCAGGCCGTGGTCAGGCCGTGAAAAGGAAGGTTCGGGCTGCGAGAAAGATGAAGTACAGACCTGCAACTACCGCTGCAATGCGGGCCGCGAATCGAATTTCCTTGAAACGGTTGACCAAGCCGGAGAAGAGCAGGGGCAGCAGATATATGCTGGTCGCAAGGAAGAATACCAAGAAGAAGAGCATGCCCTGAAAAGGCCCACCCAGGTCCATAGCAGTGGTCACGGCCAGAAGAAACGGCGGGCAGATGTTGATGCCTGCCAGGAACCCGATGACCAATAGATACCACTTTGACTGAAACCTGGGTGTGAACATCCGGCAGAAGCCAATGTGGGGAAAGGACTGGACTACCCCATAGAGAATCATCAGGATTCCCAGGATGGCGTAGAGCGCGGGCAGGAAAATTGCCTTGACTGACCAGATAGGAGTGAGTGCGCTACCGAGTGCACCAAAGACCAGTCCGAAGACCAGGTAGGCGATGAGCCGGCCGGCCAGGAAAAGGCCAATAGACGCCGCCGATTCCTTCAGGCCGGTCTTTTCGCGGGTGAGCATCACAGGTCCCAGCAAAGGAACGCAGAACCCGAGGCAGAACAGCCCGGTGGAAAGGCCCAGGACCAGAGCTCTACCGGCTATTGAGAGAATCATTGCTGAAGAGCCTTTCGTAGCGCTTTCGAGCCTCACCGGCAAGCCGTGCCGGGTTCCAGGGTATCATGGGGTCAATTCTGAGTCGGACTTCTGCTGCTCCGGGGATTGTTTTGAGTGCGGCCAGTGCCTGTTCGCCGATGTATCTGATGTACGGACATGCGGGCGTAGTCAGGGTCATTATCACCGATATATTCCTGAGCGAATCAACAGCGATTGAGTGAATGAGTCCCATTTCGACAATGCTGAGTTCGACCCCGGGGTCATTCACTTTGGCGAGTGCGGCCATTATGCGGGACGAATCAACCGGTAGGCTGTCGGCCGGTACTGCGCCGGAATCAACCAGAGGTGCAAAAGGGTTGATGTCCACAAAGGGCAGGCGTCGGGTCCTGATGATGGAAGGAACAGTCATTACCAGGACCCCGGCTCCGACCAGCAGGACTGTCAGCAGTATCCTGAGAATGGTTTTTCGGCCTTGGTTCATTACGTCAATTCTAGATGCGGCTGGGTTCGTGTCCAGTGAGATACTGACGGTGTCGGCTGTCTGCCAGCCAGGAAAAAGAAGGATGGAGGCGGAAGGATGAAGGCGGAAGCGCCAGCAGATTGACACTTCTGCCAGGCAGCTTATACTTATTGATTATGCAAGGACTGCTTGACCGGCTCAAGGGCGTAGCCGCATTCTGTCAGAAGACTACCAGACGGCTTGTTGCCTATCAGGGGCTTCTGTCTGACCCGGTGGGCAATGCGTTCCGCCGGGACAAGGCGCTGGCCGAAATCAACGGTCTGATACAGGCGTTTCCGGATTCTGAGTTGCGCAAGATGCTTGAAGAGTGGTGCTCGAAGGAGCGGACCGCAGTCACCGAACACAAAGAGGAATTCCGGTTTCAGTTCGGTGCCAGGCTTGCCGAAGGTTTGAATCAGGCCGGGCTCAAAGTTAAGGGTCAGTTGCCGATACTGCGGGTCGGGATGTTCTCGCTCAGGGTGGACTTTGCGGCTGGAAAGGCGACTGTTTTCTGGGGCCCGGAGGTGGAACGGCTGAAAAGCGGGGTACGGCTGGTGCCTGATGAGTTGGTGAACACCCTGGTGAAATGGACTGATGACCTGCACAAGCGGGCGGTTGAGCCTGCCAAGCTGAGACGCCAGTTGTCTGAGGCCTATCACCGGTTGTGCATGTTGAATGGCCTTACTCCGGGAACCAGGATATCTCTGGTGGATGTTCTTGCTGAACTGGTGCTTCTGATACAGCCCAAGAGCTTCCGGGCAAACCCGGCCCGGGCGAAATTCGTCGAGTACCCCAGGATTCGTTTCAGCTATGATTTGCACCGGTTGAAAGCATCAGGAGAACTGACAAACGGTGAAGAGCAACTGCGGCTGTATGTTGCCACATTTGATGCTACCACACAGAAGACCAGAGCCCTCTGGGTGCCGGATAATGAGGAGGGTGAAGGTACTCACTACTCGTACATCTCTTTCAACAGAGGAGGCTAGAGAATGGAGCGCGCGCTTGCCCGAGCGGTAATCAGTAAACTGGGTGCGACCGGCACTCCGCCTGAGTTCGGAATCGAGGCTTTTACTATCGGCCTGGATGACTACCTAAGAGTCGTTGAAGAGGAGTATCTGAAAGGGATACTGCAGTACAACCTTTCCAGTTTCAAGCTCATCACCGGCAACTACGGTGGGGGTAAGACCCATTTTCTCTACTCGGTCCGCAACCTGGCGTTCCGCAACAACTACTGCGTTACCTACGTGAGCCTGAATCCAACTGAGTGTCCTTTTGACAAACTGGAACTGGTTTACAAGAATGTTGTCACCAATCTCACCGCACCTCGGGACATGGACAAACCGGTTCCGGTCTGGGATAAAGGAATAGAGTCGGTTGTCCGGAAATGGCTGTCCGAGCGCAAAGAAAAGGCGGACCGGGCCGAGACTCTGCACCGCTATATCGACGACTTGCCCACCACTGAGAGCACCAGCTTCATCAATGCGGTCAAAGGGGCTTTTGCGGCACTTCTTGCTGAAGATGGTGACGGTTTCAGCCAGGTGGTTCAGTGGCTGAAAGGAGAGGATGTATCAAAAGAGATTCGGGCGCAATACCGGATTTCAGAACGGGTGGACAAGGCGACCGCGTTCCGCATGTTGCGTTCCCTGATACAGTGGGTTCACGCCATCGGATACAACGGGCTGGTGTTTCTTTTTGATGAGGCGGAAAGGGGGATGTCGATTTCGTCCTCACGCGACAAACGCAGGGCACTTGATAACCTGCGCCAGATTGTGGATGAGTGCGGCAATTCCAGGTTGCCGGGAGCGATGTTCTTTTATGCTGTCCCGGATGAGAACCTGCTGCTCGAAGGTTCGGGTGGGGTGTACGAAGCGCTCAAGCAACGGTTGCGCAGTGCGTTTTCCGGGATAAACCCGGCCGGGGTGAGAATCAACCTTGAGGAACTGGGTATCAAACCGGTTGATTTCCTGACTCAGTTGGGCGCGAGGCTGGCCGGCCTTTTTGAGACCGCATACGATGTGAAGCTTGCGCAGGAACGGAAGGAAAAAGTCATTCGCCTGCTGGCCGATCTGGCGGTTACGGCTTTTGCGTTTGACATCAGCTACCGGAGGCTGTTTGTCGTGGGTGCGATTGAGGCGTTCCACCGGCTGCGGGCCGACCCGGCCGTGGGTTTTGACAAAAAGGATGCTGAGAAACTGCTGCGCGTCACCACTCAACGGCTGGAACAAACTGAGCAAGACAAGGTAGAGAGTGAAGAGTTCTAGGAAAGAAGGGTTCAAGCGGTCAAGGGGTCAAGTGTGCGGCACTAGCTCTGCGTCCTCGCAGGTGCCATCGGATGGCACAACCCTGGAACCCTCGAATCCTAGAACCCCTTTTGACCATCCGCCCCCAGGGCGTCAATACGCCAAGCGCATTGTCTCCCATCCGGTCTTTGGTGAGGGAGAGGTGCTTGATACGCGGTGGCGGGGCACTGAACTGCTGGTTCGGTTTCATAGCGGACTTCGGCTCTGGCTGCCGTTGAGAAGGGTGCGGACGATTGCCGGGATTGATGAGGACCTGCTTGATAAGGGCAAGGCAAGGTTCAGAAGTGTGGACCGGATTCAGGCCTGCAGGATGGTGGAAGCGTTCAGGCTCGGTATCGTGCCTCATCAGGATGTCGAGACATTTACCTTTGGCCGAGACAAAGAAGTACAGGTTATTCAATCGGCCCTCAGACGGCTTGGCCAGGGAAAAGGGGAAGTGTATCTGGTTGAGGGCGAATATGGCACTGGTAAGACCCATCTTCTGGAGTACATCCACCATCGGGCCCTGCAGATGGGCATGCTGACGACCATTTGTCAGTTTGACCCCCATGAGGTGAGTCCCCACCGGCCGAAAAGGGTATACCGGGAGATTGTCCATAACCTGCGGTTCATCCAGGATGGCACAGAGTATGGTTTTCGTGACCTTTTGCGCCGGGCTTTTGAACTGGACATAGAGGACCATGTTTTCCTCGGACCGGTGCTGGCCAAGCTGCGGCGGCTGGATGCGGCGCACATTGAGAGTGAAGTCTTCTGGCAATGGATTGAAGGAGAAAGCACCAAGGAATATGCCACTGATACCCGCAGCCCGCACCGGGTGCGCGGCGGGCAGCGAATTCCCGCACTTTACGATTTCTCAACCGCGGCCGATTTCTATTGCAATATTCTATCCGGGCTCAGCTACATTGGCCGACAGCTCGGGCTTAAGGGGCTGGTGCTTCTGATAGACGAGGCCGAAACGGTAACCCGTCTCTGGGATATCATCTACTTGACAAAGAGCCTTAACTTCATGGAGGGGCTGGTTCGGACCGCGCAGAACGACCCGGACCTCAAGAAGATGAGCTCGAGGATGATTCACAACCGGGTCAAGCCGGTTCCGTACATTTACCGGGAGCCGTCGCTGTTACTGGTGTTCGCCACCACCCCCAGCCCGTACGACTATGCGTATATTAAGCTGGCCAACCGGATTCATCACAAGATTGAGCTTCTACCTCTGGAGGACCAGGCTCTGGTTGATGCATTCACCACTCTAGTGACGATTTACCAGCAGGCCTATCCGGGCTTTGACATCTCCGAACTCGAACAGAAGAAGCTGTTCCGTGCTGCGGCCCGGCAGGGAACCGAAGGGGTGCGGCTTTTCATCAAGTTCTGCGTCGAGGGGCTGGACGTGGCTCGGTTGAAAGCCTGGCCGGTTCTTGCCGCCCGGTGACAGCCGAGTGAACCGCCGGCCGCCAACTGGAATGGGGACATGATTCCGCATCGTGTCCCCATGGAAATCAGAGCAATCCGAGCCTCTTTACCTCGTACCTGGTTTCCCTTTTTCGGCCGGTTTGGCCGGCTTACTGAAGTGCAACTGCAGGCGATTCCGCAGATTCTGGCTGGGAAGAACCTGGTGGTTGTCTCACCGGCTGCGTCAGGCAAGACCGAGGCTGTCGTCGCACCAGTGGTTGAGCAGCTTCTGCCAAGCCGGAGAAGTAGCTTCTCAGTGCTTTATGTGTCGCCGACCCGGGCTTTGGTGAATGACCTCTTTCGCCGGCTGGTTGAGCCACTTGAGTACCTGGGGTTGAAACTGGCGCGCAAGACCGGGGACCATCCGCAAATCGATGAACGAAGACTGCCTTTCATGCTCATCACTACACCCGAGTCATTTGACTCGCTGCTCTGCCGTCATACCAGGGTCTTCAGGGAACTGGCCTGGGTGATTCTGGACGAGTTGCATCTTGTGGACAACACCCCGCGTGGGGACCAGCTCCGGGTTCTGCTGGAGCGGTTGCGGCTCATCAACTCCGACTTGCACTACTGTGCTCTATCGGCCACCATTGACGATTTGAGCATCGGTCAGAGGTACTTCCCGGACCCGACCGTGGTCAAAGTTGAATCCCGCCGCAAGATTGACTATGTGCTCCTGCCGATGGAACAGGACTGGCCTGAGCGTGCTATCCGGGAGTTGAGCCGACGGGATTGCTATAAAGTGCTGTGTTTCTTCAACGCCCGGTCCTCGGCCGAGTCAGCGGCCAAATCCCTTGACATCCCGCCGTTTCGAAATCGGGTCTGGGTGCATCATGCCAGCCTGACGCGCAAGGTCAGGGAAGAAATTGAGGCAGTGATGAACCGGGAAAAGGTGGGTCTGCTCTGCTGCACGTCAACTCTTGAGTTGGGTATTGACATCGGTGACATCGATGCGGTTGTGCTGGTGCGGCCGCCATTCAATGTGTCCTCACTCCTGCAGAGAATAGGCCGGGGCAACCGACGCCGGGCTTCATATCTGTTTGCACTCGGACTCTATCGCGACAACTGGGAGCGGTTTCTGTTTGAGACTTTCCTTGAGTGCGCACAGGAAGGGCGGCTGTATGAGAAGCGTCATACCGCTGCGCTGTCAGTGGTGCCGCAGCAGGTTTTTTCCTACCTGTTCCAGCGGCGGCGGATTGGCACGACTGAAGGAGCGGTGCGCCGGGTTATGGCATCTGTGTTTGACAGCGCGGAACCGGCAGGGGTTCGGGATGGGGACATGATTCCGCATCGTGTCCCCATGCTGGTGGAACAGGTATTCCGCCACCTTGTTGCACAGGAGGCTTTGACTGCGCAGAAGTCTGGCATCTATTTCTTGAGCCCGAAGCTTGAGCGGAAAGTGGAGTACGGCAAGATTCACTCCAATATCCAGGAGAAAAGCTTTGGGAAGTACGAAGTATATGACGTATCCACGAATAAGCACCTGGGTACGGTTTTCTTCGTTTTCAGAACATTTATGCTCGGGGGTCGCGCCTGGGAGCTGGTTGAGTTCCAGGAGAAGGAGAAGCGGGTGCTGGTGCGGCCTTTCAAGGAAGGCGGCGCGACAACCAAGGTTTTCGAAGGTACAGGCACAGGCGGGTACGGATACCGGATGGCAAAGGTGCTCAAGTGCCGGCTCTTTCCTGACCTGGAACCGAACCAGTTTCCATATTTCGAAGAAGGTGGGCAGACATTCCTGGTCCACCTACTGGGAAGTACCTATGGATTCCTGCTGTCAGAAGCGTTCGCCATTCAGGGGACAGAGGTGACAGACCTGGACGGCAGGCTGTTTGTCTTCAGAAAGGGGGCAAAGGTTAGAAAAAGGGGTCAAGGGTTCAAGGGGTCAAGGGTTCAAGCGGAACACATCCTGGAACCCTTTCCGGAGATGTCGGCAATCCGGCAGGTGGTGCAGGGCAATCTGCGTCGGCTTGAAGACAGTCTGGGTTCGGGTGCCTTTTTCAGTTGGCTGCCTCCTGAGCTTCAGGTAGAAGACCATCTGCTTGCGCTTGATGTGGCCGGACTGCTTGATTTTCTCAAGGGTGTCAGGCCGGTGCTGATGCCGGCCGGACAGGTATCGGCCCAGATTGCCCGGCACCTGGCATAATGCTTCACGCATTACGCATAACGCTTCGCGCTGGCCTCCGGCGTATTGCGTCATGCGTCCATGCGTCATGCGTCTTGCGTAAAGCGTCCTGCGTCTTTGTATGCGCCAGGTTCTGGTAGTAGCCTATTACACGCCTCCGCTCGGACTGAGCGGGGTGATGCGTGTCACCAAGCTGTGCAAGTTTCTACCCGAGTTCGGCTGGCAACCGCTGATTCTGACGGTCAAGCCAACGGCCTACTATCACTATGACCCAAAGCTGCTCGCCGACCTCAGAGAAGCAAAGGTTTTTCGGACTGAAAGCTTGGACCCGGCAAGGCTCTATAATCGGTTGCGGCCCGGAAGCGCCAGGCTCAAACCGGCACTGGGGAAGAGTCTTGGTAAGGGGCCAAGGTTGTTCAATTACCTGCTGTTTCCCGACTCCAAAGTGGGCTGGTTTCCGTTCGGGTCGGTTGCCGGTCGCCACATCATCGACCGGGAAAAACCGGCTGCCATCTTTGCCACCGGGCCGCCGTTCACCGCTCTATTGCTTGGAGTTCGGCTGAAGGCGCACGCCCGTGTGCCGCTGGTGGCCGACTTCCGGGACCCGTGGCCTACCGGTTTCGCGGCGCCACCCGCATTCCAGCGGCCCGCGCTTCGCCAGTTGCGCCGGCATATCGTACGCCACGCTGACCTTGTGCTGGCGGTCAATGAAGGGACGGCGCGCGCGGTGGGACCAGGAACTGTGGTGCTTGATAACGGGTTTGACCCGACTGAATTCGAGGCGCACCCGAAGAAGCTGGAAGGATTCAGCATCGTACATGTCGGAAATCTATGGCAAAACCAGGAGCAGATTCTTCAGGTGAGCGACGTGCTAAAAGACATCCCGGAGGCGAGACTCTATCTCGCGGGCAGGATGGATGAGACCACCAGACGGCAGCTTGGGGCGAATCCACAGGTGAGGATTTTGGGAACGCTTCCCCATGATGAGGTGTGCCGGCTGATGAAGGGGGCTGGTGTTCTTCTGTACTTGGGAAAGCCGCAACAACCGGTTGGTATCAAGCTCTATGAATACCTGGGCGCGGGTCGGCCAATTCTGGTGTTCGGAAAAGACACCGAAGAAGCGGCCGGGCTCGTGATTGATTACGGGACCGGCATGGTCTGTTCTGACCCGGCCCAACTCGTGCCGGCAATCCTGCAGATAAGGAAAGACACTTCGCGGTTTGTCGGGGGCAGCCGGAACCGGTTCAACCGGCGCGAACAGGCGCACTGGCTAGCAAAGCGGCTGGAAGGCCTAATTTGAGTCGTGCTTGAGTCGGTAAGCAATAACCCGGATGAGCGCAGCAAACTCCAGCATCGGCAGAAGAACTACTGCTTTGAGCCAGAACAGCCCTTTGCGGTCGTGCTTGTGCAGGAAACGGAAAAGGGAGCGATGTGATTCCCAAATCATCTTTGGCTTGACTTGACCCGTGCTTGCCCCACGGCGGTGGAAGACCCGAGCCTGGGGCAAGTAGACAGTTTTCCAGCCGGCTGCGTGCATTCGCCAGGACAAGTCAACATCATTGAAGAACATCGAGAACCTTTGGTCAAGACCACCCAATTGTTCAAGTATTATGCGTCGTATCATAAGACAGGAGGCCATCGGCTGGTCAACTTCGCCGGCTTTGCCGTAGTCGAAATACGCCATGCGCCAGCGGCCGAAGCGCTGGCTCTTTGGAAAAAGCCGGGACAGGCCGGTCAGTTCCCAGAGCACAGTGCTGGCAGTTGGAAATGAGCGAATCGAATGTTGGGTGGTGCCATCAGGGTTGAGAAGCTTGGGTGCTACCGCACCGACATCAGGATGGTTGTCAAGGTATCTGGTAAGGATGCCCAGGACATCAGGTTCGAGTTTGGTGTCAGGGTTGAGCAGCAGGATGTACTCGCCCTGGGCCAACCCGATTCCCTGGTTGTTGGCTCGGGCATAGCCCAGATTTCGAGGATTGGCGACCAGGCGGATGTAGTATGGGGACATGATTCCGCATCGGGGCCCCATGCTCAATGTGGGGTCGGTGGAGGCGTGGTCGACGACGATAGTCTCGAAAGGCCGGCTGAAGCGGAGAGATTCAAGACAGGCCTTGATGTCTTCGGCGCTGTTCCACGTGACGATTACGATCGAGAGCTTCAAGGCCGGCTGCGGTAGTAGTCCAGAAGGTCCTGCAATGTAGTTTCAAACGGGACGACGGGTTGCCAGCCAGTGGTCCTGGAGAACTTCATCGGGTCACCGGTCAAGAGCGACAGGTCCCGCTTGCGGCGCTTCGCAGCAGTGCTGGTGTAGCTGACTTCGCACCGGGCAAGCCGACAGAGGGTCTCGATACCGTCCCTGAGTAATATGGGCCGACCCGACGTGATATTGTAGGTTTCGTTGCTCTTACACCGTTCCAAAGCCAGCGCATAGGCACGGGCAACGTCGCGGACATCGGTATAATCCCGTCGGACATCAAGATTGCCAAGCTCAATCGTCCGGGCCCGGGATGGGGACATGATTCCGCATCGTGTCCCCATAGGATTTGCTTCTGCAGCCCGCTCGATTTCCACGATGCGGCGAGCTATCGAAGGAAAGATGAAATCGGGCTTCTGGCCTGGGCCGGTATGACTGAAAGGTCTGAGGACGACGATGTCCATGCCAAAGGCCCGGTGGAAGAAACGGCCTGCATCCTCAGCAGCCAGTTTGCTCAGGGCGTAGGGAGTGATTGGTTGAGGCGGTACTCCTTCGGTCAAAGGCTTGTCGGTTGTGGCGCGGCCGTAGACATCGGCTGAGGAGATCAGCAGAACCCTATGGGGACATGATTCCGCATCGTGTCCCCATTGTTGTCGCAGCGCCTCAAGCAGCTTCAGAGTCCCGACCGCATTGATGTCGTAAGTCTCCAGCAGTTGTCCTTCTGAGACAGCAACCGAACTGACCGCGGCGAGATGGACTACGCTGTCCGGTCGGGTTGAGGCCAGGATTGATTTCAGCCTGTCGAGGTCGCGGATGTCTCCTTGATGAAGCTCTCCAGGCGGTATGGGGACATGATTCCGTATCGTGTCCCCATGCTGAGCAAGATGAATGCCGATGACATGGTGGCCGTTCTGAGAAAGATGGCGGGCCAAGTGACTGCCTGCAAAGCCCTCAATGCCGGTTATGAGAACACGACTCATGACGCACAACGCTTCACGCAATACGCATTACGCCGGAGGCCAGCATTGTGCGTTGTGCGTAATGCGTTATGCATAATGCGTCCTTCCTAGACGCGCTGACGCCAGTAGTCCAGCAGGTCAGACATGGTCTGCTCAAACTCGAACTTCCTTTGCCAGCCGGTCTGCTTCTCGAACTTCGATGGGTCGCCGACCAGGAGTTCCACATCGCTGGGCCGCATTCGCTTCAGGTCCTGTTTCACCTCAATCTTTGTCTTTGACATCTTGAGGAGAATGGCCAGCATGTCGCCGATTTCATAGCCTTTGCCCGAGGATATATTGTAGACTTCTCCTGGTTCACCCCGTTCGAGCGCAAGATGGTAGGCGACGGCAACGTCCCGGACGTCGGCGAAGTCCCTCACCGCATCAAGATTGCCGACGTACAGGACCGGTTCACGTTTGCCGGCTTCGATTTCGGCGATTTGCTTGGCGAAGTTTGAGGTCGCGAACACCTCGCCGCGGCGTGGGCCAGTATGGTTGAATGCGCGAGTACGGACGATTCTCAGTCCATAGCTTTTGAAGTACTGATAGCCCATCAGGTCTTGGGCTACCTTACTGACACCATACGGACTGAGCGGCCGGAGCATGTTGGTTTCCCTAATCGGCGTTTCTTTGGGCTGAACCATTCCGTACTCTTCACTTGAGCCCGCGACCTGAATCGCACAGTCAAGGTCTGCGGCCCGGACCGCTTCGAACAGGTTGTTCTGGCCGACTATGTTAGTGGTCAGAGTTTCGGCTGGCGCCACCCAGGACATCGGAACGTAGCTTTGGGCTGCCAGATGGAAGATTCGGTCCGGCTTGACCCGGTGGATGAGGTCACGCATCGCGGTGGCATCCCTGATGTCACATTCGTGGAGCGAAATCCGGTCACGGATATGGTCTATGTTTTCGGTCCGGGAACGCCAACGCAGGGTGCCGTGGACTTCACAGGTCCCGAGCTTGAGAAGGTAATCAGCCAGGTGGCTGCCGGCAAACCCGGTAATGCCAGTAATCAGACACTTCAAGTTACCTCCTTGATGCTCCTACGCCTTCTCCACTTTACCTGAACGCAGACAGCGCGTACACACCCAGATGCGCTTGGTCTGTGAACCGGCTTTAACACGAACCCGCTGCAGATTCGGCTCCCAGCGTCGCTTGGTTCTATTGTTGGCGTGACTGACATTGAAGCCGACCACGCCTACTTTTCCGCAGATTTCGCAATGCTTAGCCAATTTTCCTCCTAGATTGCTAGACCTTTACTGAAGTTGAGGATAGCCGAAATCCTCAAGCTGTCAACTGAGGGGCGCTGAAAGGCCTGGGGAAGTCAGTTCAGGCTAGCGGGTTTTAATGACCCGGACGGATGCAGGACTGTAGCGGGAACGCGTGCCAGAGCGGATGAAGTAGACCCCAGGAGGGAATCCTGCACCCCAGCGGAAAACCGGCCCGGCCGAATGAAGGTCTGCGACCTTGCGACCGCTGTTGTCGAAAACCTGGAATAGCACCGGGAATTTCGTATGGATTGTGAAATCACAGGCCGAGATTGTGGGCAGGACTTGGAAGCTCTGTTTTCGGTTCTGGTTTGTTTCGGGCTGGTTCACGCCGATGGGAATAAGCTCGGCTGGCACTCGCAGGTACAGCACAGGATTGGTGGTGCGTGGGCCTTGACCTTGTTCCCAGAATCCGGCCACCTGGTCGGCGAAGCAGATGATGTGCAGGGTGTCGTCAACGACTTCAGCAAGGAATGGGAAGCGCTTGCTCGACTCATCAGGAGTGGTAAGCCGGACAGGTTCTCCCCAGGGCCGGGTCTTGTCGCAGGAACGGCAGGCCCAGATGTCAGCCCGGCAGAGGCCGGTCACAGGGTCGATATTCTCCGGGTCGAACTGTTCCCAGATTGCATAGTATTCACGGGTGCCTGGTTTGCGGCCGATGCTGGGCCGGCAGCAGGCAAGCGCATCATCGCCGATATCGGCCGAGTCCGGCAGGAAGAACCGGTGAATCAAATACCAGGGCGGGGTGTCGTACTTGGCGTAGTGCCAGAGCTCAGAATGGTTGGGGTTCTGGCCATTGTAGAAGCCGGCAACCAGGTGCAGCCGGATTGAATCGTAGAGCGCGCAGCCGCCAAGCAGACTGCGGGTGAAATGGGACCGGACCGAGTCGGAAAGGTTGATCGTTGTGTACCAGTGGGCTCCGTTGTTCGGAGTTTCCTTCAAGAACAGTGTGCCTTTCTCAGGGTCAGAGGTTTTGGTCCAGATGTAACCGAACCGGCCAGACTGCTTGGAGCTTGCCAGGTTGTGGCCAGGGAACGGGCCAATCGAGCCCAGGCGTTTGTAGGACCAGGGTGACCGGTAGAACAGGCTGTCGTTGCGTAGCGCTGCGAATTTGGGCCAGCCGTAGCGAGAAGTAGCAACAAGGGTATGGCGATATCCCGCGGCAATTGGTGATTCGATGAAGCCGCCGCTGCCCGGTGCTATGTCTGTGAAGTAGCTGATTTGCGGGGTACCTCTGAGGATGTAATCGGCTCCAATCATGGCTTTGCCTGTAGTCATATTCACGTCCAGGCAGCCGAGGTTGCGCGGGTACTGGCTGACAGGGGTTCCGTTTTCCCAGCGCCAGTCGTCATTGCGGTCTCGGAAGTTGTAACGGATTTCGCCGTACCCATCCTTCCAGACTATGTGGATGCCACGCAGGGTGTCGTTGACGATGTATCGGACCGCCGGGCCGTAGACCTGCCGGTCCCGGTTCGTATAACCGGCGGTGTCAATGATTACCTGGGCCGGGGCTGTTGTCACCAGAATAAGGAACAACAGCCACCGTCCTGCTTCTGTTTTCACCATAAGCTGCAACAGGTTAGGTTACATCTCGTTACGTCATTCGTCAAGCAATCCACAGGTTTTCCTCCTGATGTCCACTGTCTTTTCCACTTGCCGGTCCTGTTTTTCCCCGGGTTTGTCCACCCCTTTTCCACAAAGGCTTGACTGGTAGTGGCTAATCCTTATTCTAGCCTGATGGAAAAGAACGGCGATATGTTCCGTGTTCATGCGTTTGTGTCAGGTCGGGTGCAGGGCGTTTTCTATCGGATGTTTGTGATTCGTGAAGCAACCGGCCTGGGCTTGCATGGGATTGTCCGCAATCTCAGGGACGGCCGGGTCGAGGTTGTTGCTGAAGGTGACAGGGAAAAGCTCAGAAGTCTGGTTCAGAGGCTGCGCAAGGGCCCGTCTGGTGCACTGGTGCGTGAAGTGGCAGAGGAGTGGGAGTCCTGCCAGCACGAGTTTGACGATTTCCACATCGAGTACAGCTAGAGCCATTGCCACAAAGGCGCAAAGTAAAGGAACCGGAGAAGTTAGAATTCAGAAGTCAGAGACCGAAATCAGGAATCGAAGAAATCAGAAATCAGAAACCAGAATGCAGAAAGAAGGAGAAGGAATTCTGACTTCTGGTATCTGCATTCTGACTTCTGCATTGTCCTGTCCTGCTCGTCCCGATTTCGTCGTGGCAGGGAAGCCGCTCCCACAGGGACAGGCAGAAGGCGTGATGGTAATGGTGGATATTCGTATCCTTGACTCTGAAAGGGGTTGCGCTAAACTGCGGTTGTTCATCCCGCCGCCTGCGGCGGGTATCATAATGAGTAAGGAAGAGGACTTTTCTCTGTCTGGACTGATGCGCAGAGCCGTTTGGCTGTTATGAGTTCAAACTCCCGTCTGGCCGAAGAGTCGGTCATCATAATCGAATTGCTCCTTCTCTTGATGGCAGTTGCGGTCCTGCGTCTGCTGCTGGCTCCGGTTTCAAGGTCACTTACTTCGGTTGTGGTGCTCTGGGGCCTTCTGGTGTTTGCGAGCTATCTGGTGGGTGAGTTCGAGACATCGGTACGCATCAACTTCGGGCTTTCACTCAAGACCCAGGCTGCTTTTGCACTGGCCTATGTGGCGTACCACGGGGTCCATGTGGTATGGCCATGGTGCGAAGCACTCACGGTCCGATTCTGGCTTGGGCTGTGGCTTTACTTGAATCTCGTGGCACCGTTGCTTGGGCTGCTCATACGCCGGCTATTCCGGCAGCGGGTGCTGTTTGTCACTGATAGTCATCAGGACCGGGTATCGCTTCTGCGGTGGTGGGGGTTTGAGTGCCTGGAGACGGCAGGCATCGCTGCGTTTGCGGACTGGCTACGCGCCAACGCGGACCACCACGGCCGGATTGAGAAATGTGATGTGATTGTTGTGGACATTACCGACTACCGCACCGAATACGCAGTGGCCGGCATGGCGCGTGATTACTTCGCGGATTTCGTGGGCGTGCCCTCATTCACGATGTGGGGCTATCTGGTTGGTCCCCATCCTCGGCATATCGCTTCTTATTCGCTCAATACTGTAGTCCGGCGCCTGAAGCGAGTGATTGACCTTGTCCTGTCCGGCGTTGCTCTGGTCCTTCTGAGTCCGCTGTTCCTGATGGTGAGCGTTCTCATCAAGCTGGACAGTCCGGGCCCGGTTTTCTATAAGCAGCAGCGTTTGGGAAGGAACATGCGCGGATTCTGGTTACTGAAGTTCAGGACGATGTACCGCGACGCTGACCAGCGGTTGCGCAGGATTCTGGAATCCGACCCGGAGCTTGCCCGCGAGTTTAAGGCCACATTCAAGTTGAGGAACGACCCGCGCATAACCAGGATGGGGAAATTCCTGCGCCGGTTCAGCATTGATGAACTGCCGCAGTTCTTCAACATAATCGGCGGTCAGATGAGTCTGGTCGGGCCCCGACCCATAGTGGAGAAAGAGATCAAGTACTACAAGGACTATTCGCTTCTGCTTTTTCGGGTGTTGCCCGGAGCTACCGGCCTGTGGCAGGTTTCCGGGAGGTCTCTGACCAGCTACCCGCAGCGGGTTGCGATGGATACCCGTTATGTTCGGGAGTGGACTCTGTGGAGGGACTTGAAGATACTGTTCAAGACGATACCGGCGGTGCTTTTAAGACGGGGAGCGTATTGAGAAGGATGAAGGCGGAAGGATGAAGTCAGAATACAGGATGCTGATGCGATGATTCTGGAAAAGCTGGATGTTGCGGCGATACGGTTGTGTGAGAAACGGGGCATGTTTCCGTCTGAAGCGGAACTTGCTGGGGCCGGGCTTGGCGCTGATGACTATCAGTCCAGGTTGCGCCGGCTTGTAGCACAGGGGGTGATACGTTCGTTCAGGACGGTTCTGGTAGTGCCGCCGCTTCTGGGTGGTGATTGGGTCTGGGCCGGAGTGCTGGCTAATGTCACCCGGCCGTTGGGGGTCGCGAACGCACTTGTCAAGAAGCTTCCTTTTGTCGCTGAGGTAATCCTTAACTCCGGTCTGCCTGAGAAGCTGGGGCCGAATCTTGCGCTCCTTTTCTATTCGCGTGACTTCGAGACTGAGGCCCGATTCATCAGGTCAGCCGCTGGAATGGAGCATCAGGAGGTTTACCGGGTGGCCGAATACTCATTTCCGATACCGATGCCAGTGTCAACTGAGGAACGGGCTCTTCTGAACTACCTGATTAAGCATCCGGAGTCTGGCATTCCGGCCATCGGTTCAGCATTGGGCCGGAATCCAACCTGGGTTCGGGCGAAGCTGGACAGGCTGTTCTGGACCGAGGTTAACCGTTCCGGCGTGGTCAGGATTCAGCCCGAGGTTGACTGGAGCAAAGCAGACAATTTCGGCCACTTCCATTTTCTCCTGGAGACAGGTCACAAACCGGACCAGCTTGTCCGGATGGTGTCGGAGCGAGGATTCGAGCTGGTTCTTGGAGGCAGGACATACCGTGACCGGTATATTCAGGTTGAGGCCGATGTCTGGGGTGTGGCCGACCTGATGCAGCGGGTTTGCTATCTGAACCAGATTACCGGTATCAATGTGGCCGGGGTTGTCTGGAACGAGCGGATGACAGTCAACGCGGATTGGGTGGCCGGTCTTCTGGACTAGCGGATAAGGATGACTTTTCCCAGTATCGGTTCCTGTTCTGCCATCAGATGGCAGTCTTCGCTGCGCTCCGATTCAGGCGAATTCAACTTGTAGAAGTAAATCCCGAATGGCAGGGGCCGGTTCTGAGTGTCTGTTCCGTGCCAAGCGATGATGTTTTCTCGGGACGAACGAACGGATGTTGCTCTGCGGCCGTCCGAAGTGAAGATGGTAAGGTGGGAGCCGGCCGGCAGTCGCAGCCTGAGCGGATGGCTTGGAGAGACGAAAACGGTCTGCCTGAGAGGCGGCAGGAGGCTTGGAGCAGAAGGGGCAGCAATCCCGGGAACCCCGGCAATAGAGCCTTTGACCACGAGCGCATAAGGCTGTAACCGGGTATAGACGTTGCGGCCGCGTACCCTGACGGTCCAAGTACCGGTCAGGGGCATGTTGAGTTGGCAGACCTCCTCGACGTTTCGCTCGTCCCAGTCAGGCGGATTGCAGCGGGACTGGCCATTCAGAAACTGATTGCCCCGGTAGCCGTTCTGGTCCGGGCTGATGAGTTCAAGGTTCAGGTCATTGACCAGTGCTATTTCGGTTTCAGGCGCGGCCGCGGTATCGGTCCAGGCCAGCACGACTCGAAGCGGTTTCCGCTCTTCGACTTCGAAATAGTATTCGTGATACTGGCCGGTAGCAAGCCCTAGGGTCTCGTCGCTGAAAGTGAACCTTACCGAGTCGTCCTCAAAATGGAGCGTACTACTGAGATTGAGCCGTCCCCAGCCCATACCGTTGTCTGGAATCTGTCCGGTGCTGACCCCGGAATCGGCACCGGCAATCGCAAGGGCACGGACAAGGGCCGCGCTCAGAAGTGGAATTCGCCGGGTGGTGTCGGGTGTGCCGAACGGGAACCAGCCGTCGCGGAAATACTGTCGCAGGAGCACAAGCGCACCACTGGCCCCGGGCGCTGAGAGGCTGGTGCCGTTGCGCAGGGAATAGCAGGAGTTGCCCGGCCCGTCAACCGTGGTTATTCCCTGGCCAGGAGCAACGATGTTCGGCTTAATCCGATTGTCCCGAGTCGGGCCGCGCGAAGAGAAATCCGCCATCTGGTTGCTCTGGGTGCCGTTGCCGGTTGCCCCTACTGTGAGCCCGTTTTTCGCGCAGGCAGGATGGCCGATTTTGAACCGGGCTCCGCCCATGTTGCCGGCGGCCCAGACAACCAGGAAGTTCTTGTCCTGCCAGGTTACAGCGTCGAGTGTCGCCTCCATGAGCCGGTAATAGCCGAGTCGGGCAGAGCTTCCGAATGAGCCGGAAACCTGGCGCACCGGTTCACCCAGACCCGGCCCAAGCCTGACCGAATCCAGGAGGTCAGTGAGGTCGTCGTCAAATACATATGTACCGAGCGCGGTGGCAACATCCACGAAAAAGACGCGGGCATCAGGGGCCATGCCGTCTGCTTTGCTGTAGTTGCCGCAGACCGAGTCATCGCCGGCCAGAGTGGCAGCTACTCCTGAGCCGTGGTGGCTGGGGCAGTCTCCGAACGCCGCGTTCCGGTACAGTTTATATCCGGCGATTTTCCGGTGTTCGGGAAAGATGCCGGGCTGGGAAAGCGGGAATTCCGGGTCGCAGAACTGGTCGTGGTCGGTGTTGATGCCGGAGTCGAAAAGCCCGACAATCATTCCCTGGCCCCGGATGCCTTTTGCCCAGATGCGGCGGCTTGTCAGCGGGTCTGGTGTGTGTGGTTGCCAGCCAATCTGGGTTACCCACTGGGCTTCGCTGTTGAACGGCTTGACCGGGTCCGGCATCTGAATCCAGGCGACCGGCTCAAGACAGGCGATTTCCCTGATGCGG
>JAUWNN010000302.1 GCA_030612625.1 Caldifarciminota bacterium | reverse complement strand
TTATCCTCACGCGCAGGCGGTCGCCGACGGATTGCAGCGCGGAATTGTCGTGGCACGCCGTGAGCTCAAACGCCATCCAGCGCAGCCATTCTTCCGACGCCCGCAACCGCTTCATAATTGCTACGTCGGAGACATCCGCGCTTCCGCCCTGCCGGCCCCGGACCGCCGTCTCCCGAAGGGAATAGCCTTGGGCCAGATGCCCGCGCAAAGTGCGCAGAAGAGCCTCGGGGTTCTTGAACTCACGGACGCGGCGCATCGCCCCGGTCTCGAAAGCCTGCGTATCCCAACTGGAAGGAAGATGTTGGAGAATCACCGGCCCATCTTCCTCAGCGCTGCCAACGCCACGGTCATTCTTTTTATCCATTGTTCCTCCATTCTTTGGTTCACTCACACAGAGTCTACCAAAGAAGGAATGAAATTGCAACCCCTTAAGTTAGCGCTTATGGGGTGACACCCTGACGAAGGTCAAGGGTGGCACGCCACTGCACTCCGTAGGGGTTTTCCTTAATCCGTGGATTCCGGACAGACTCCGCTTCCAAGAACCGGAATAGAACCATGAAGACACCAGGCAGGACAGGACAATGCAGAAGTCAGAATGCAGATACCAGAAGTCAGAACTCCGGCCCGGGCTTTCTGCATTCTGGTCTCTGACTTCTGAATTCTGACTTCTCCGGTTCCTCTACTTAGTGCTCTTGGTGTCTTTGTGTTGAAATTCCTATGTCGGTTTTCGGACCTCGCTGGTTTGACTGGGTTTGTGCCCGAGATATAATCGAATGGTGAGTGACGAGTGCCGAATGAAGAAGATTGCCACGGGCCGGGATAGACCTTCGGCCCTCGTCATGACATCGGAAGAAGGATGAGCGCGGAGGGGTGAAACCAAGTTCCAGTCGCGGAACCAGGACGCAGCTTGTTCGCTCCCTGCTTGATAAGGTCAACAAGATGGTGGATGAGTTGTGCCGGAACAGGAACAGAATCAATCTGATGGAGGTGTGCGGCACCCACACGATGGCGATTTCCAGTTTCGGTATCAGGCGGGCGGTTGACGAGCGCTTGCGGCTTTTGTCCGGGCCAGGATGTCCGGTGTGCGTGACAACCCAGGAGGAGATTGATGCGGCGATAGGTTTGGCCGGAAACCCGGATGTGACGCTTGTGACCTTTGGCGACATGATGCGGGTGCCGGGTTCCAAAGGGTCGCTCGAGCAGGAGAAGGCAAAGGGCGCTGATGTGAGAGTTGTGTATTCGGCTCTGGATGGACTCAGGCTGGCCCAGGCTGAGAAGGAGCGGCAGTTCATTTTCCTGGGGGTCGGATTCGAGACAACTGCGCCGACTGTAGCGGCCACGGTCCTGGCTGCTCAGGACCAGGGCATCGAGAACTTCTCGGTCCTGCCGATGTTCAAGCTGATTCCACCGGCCCTGAAGAAGATTGCCGAGTCCGGGCAGGTGAACATTGACGGTTTCATTCTGCCCGGGCATGTTTCTACGATTATCGGCACAAAGCCTTATCAGTTCCTGGCCGACCAGCACAACCTGCCCAGTTGCGTTACAGGATTCGAGGCCGCAGATGTTGTTCAGGGTATCTACATACTCCTGAAGCAGATTCAGGAAGGGGCAGAGGTTGCGGTTCAATACCGGCGCAATGTGCGACCTGAAGGCAATCCTGAGGCAAGGCGGATTATGGAAACCGTATTCAAGACTGTGGATGCTGATTGGCGGGAAATCGGCAAGGTGCCTGATTCCGGGCTTGGGTTCAGAAACAGTTTTACCGGGTTTGACACCCGGAACCGGTTCAAGGTCAAGACCGGCAAAGCGCGCAAGACCGGATGCCGGTGTGGCGAGGTTATGCTTGGGAAAATCATTCCGCCTGAATGCAGGCTGTTTGGGAAGAACTGCACGCCGGAAACACCGGTCGGGCCTTGTATGGTTTCTTCTGAAGGCGCGTGCGCAGCCTATTACAAGTATGAAAGAGGATGGCGCTACGCGCCAGACTATAGGAAATGAGAAGGAATTTCTATTCTTCCACTACCCGCCGCAAGCGGCGGGTAGAGATGGCTAGGCAAGAGAAGAAATTCGTGGTCGGAGACATTGTGGACGAGCGGATTGTGATGGGACACGGGGCCGGAGGCAGGAAGATGCACCGGCTCATCAGCAAGGTGTTCCTGAAGCATTTCACCAACCCGGTTCTTTCAAGGCTTGAGGACGCAGCCCTGTTTACGGTGAAGGGCAGGAGGCTGGCGATGTCCACAGACTCTTATGTGGTGCAGCCGCTGTTCTTTCCGGGCGGTGATATCGGCAAGCTGGCTGTGTGCGGGACTGTCAATGACCTGGCGGTGATGGGTGCTGTGCCGAGTTGGATTTCGGTCGGGCTTATCATCCGCGAAGGTGTGGAAATGCAGACTATTGAGCGAGTCTGCCGGTCAATGGGAAGAACGGCAAGAAAGGCCGGGGTTGAGGTTGTGACCGGAGACACCAAGGTGATTGAGCGGGGTGAGGATGAGGGTTTGTATATCAATACGACCGGGATAGGGGTTGTTGATGGCCGGTTGAAGCTTGGACCGGAGCGGGTCATGGCAGGCGATGTGCTGCTGATCAATGGCGGTATC
>JAUWNN010000247.1 GCA_030612625.1 Caldifarciminota bacterium | reverse complement strand
ATTACGCAGATTGCACAGATAGGGTCCGGAAAGGAATCTGCGTTCATCGGTATTCATCTGCGGTTACTTCTGTTTCGTGGATTTCGTGCTTTCGTGGCCAATTCGTTCTCGTTCTCGGCTGAACCGCAGATTACGCAGATTGCACAGATAGAGTCCGGAAAGGAATCTGCGTTCATCGGTATTCATCTGCGGTTAGTTCTGTTTCGTGCCTTTCGTGGCCAATTCAATTCGTTGCTCGTTCTTCGTTCATCGTTCTTCGTTCTCTTTCGTGTCTTTCGTGCTTTCGTGGCCAATCCTATATCGGTTTTCGGGTCCTGCTGTCACCTTGACAGGTGAAGGCCCTGGTCTAGAATCAGCCCGTGCTTCAGGTCTATACCGGCGACGGCAAAGGCAAGACCACGGCTGCGTTCGGTCAGGCTCTCAGGGCTACAGGACACGGCTGGAAGGTGCTTATTGTCCAGTTCATGAAAGGAGACCCGAGCTACGGTGAGGTTCAGGCAGCCAAAGGGGTCAAGAATCTGGAGGTGGTCCAGACCGGGCTCCCGACCTTTGTGGAAAAAGGAAACCCGAGCCCGGAAGACCTGGCTGAGGCCGGGCGGGGATTGGAAGCCGCACGCGAAGCAGTGCTTTCCGGCCGGTATCAGATGGTTGTCCTGGATGAAATCAATGTCGCGGTTGACTACGGCCTGGTAAAGCTTGACGACGTGCTGGCTCTGGTGAATGGGTGCCCGGATGACCTGGAACTTGTGTTCACCGGCCGTTATGCGCGGCAGGAAGTGATTGACCGGGCCGGGCTGGTGAGCGAAGTGCGCGAAATCAAACACCCGATGCAGCAAGGGCTGGTGAACCGTGTTGGAATCGACCACTAGCAGACTGCTTGAGGAGTTTCGCAGCGGAGACCGCCGCGCGTGCGGCCGGCTGGTTTCGGTGGTTGAGAACGAAGGCCGGGGCGCGGCCGAAGTTCTCAGCGAGCTCTATCCGCTGACCGGGCGGGCTTTCCGGGTCGGGATTACCGGGCCGCCCGGGGTCGGCAAGAGCACGCTTGTTGAGAAGCTGGCCAGGCTTTGCCGGGACCAGGACCGGAGCGTGGGCATCGTGGCAGTGGACCCGACCTCACCCTTTTCCGGAGGCGCGATACTCGGGGACCGGGTGCGGATGCCGTCGCTTTTCACCGACCCGGGTGTGTTCATCAGGTCGATGGCGAGCCGGGGCGGGTTGGGCGGCCTGGCGATGCGCACCCGGGAAGCATGCGATGTGCTTGATGCGTTCGGTTATGACTTCATCATCATCGAGACCGTGGGTGTGGGTCAGATAGAGTTGGACATCGCGTCGACCGCACACTCGACCGTTGTCGTGCTTGTGCCTGAGTCCGGGGATGCAATCCAGATGATGAAAGCCGGGCTGATGGAAATCGGCGAACTGTTCTGCGTGAACAAGAGCGACCGGCAGGGTGCGGACCGGCTCGCGCTGGCGATTGAGTCGATGCTGGGACTGCGCTCAAGCCAGGACGGCTGGAAGCCGCCGGTTGTCAAGACGGTCGGGACCAGCGGTGAGGGCGTCGATGCGCTGCTGGCTGCGCTGGAGCGGCACCGGAGCTATCTGGTCGAGTCGGACCTGATGTCGGCCCGGCGCAAGTTCCGGGTCCGGGTCGAGATAAAGGAACTGGTCGAAGAGAAACTGAAACAGAAGATATGGAGCCGGCCCGAAGTTGATGCCCGGCTGGCCGGACTGGTGGATGAAGTGATGTCCGAGAGTTCCACCCCGTACCGGGCCGCGGCCGCGCTGCTGGAATTCATCCGGGCGGACAGTAGAGAGGAGGTATGAATGCCGGAACCTGAGGAAATCGGTCGCAGGCGGAGCGAATGGGAAAAGAAGGTTGCCAAGGGAATGGGTGCGGAGACGATGTCGGGCGTGCGGCTGAAGCTGCTCTATACGCCTGAGGAGATCAGCGGGCTTGACTACCTGCGCGACCTGGGATTCCCGGGTGGGTATCCGTTCACGCGCGGTGTGCACCCGAACATGTACCAGGGCCGGTTGTGGACCATGCGGCAGTTCGCCGGGTTCGGCACTGCAAAGGATACGAATGCGCGCTACAAGTTCCTGCTCGGGCACGGCGAGACCGGGCTGTCGGTCGCATTCGACTTCCCGACGCTGTACGGTCGTGATTCGGACGACGAGCGTGCAAAAGGAGAGGTCGGCAAGTGCGGGGTGGCGATTTCCTCGCTGGCGGACATGGAGACGCTGTTTCACGGCATTCCGCTGGACAAGGTGTCCACTTCGATGACAATAAACGGCCCGGCCGCGGTGGTGTGGGCGTTCTACATCGCCGCATCAGAGAAGCAGGGAGTGGCGAGCGAAGTGCTGCAAGGGACGATACAGAACGACATCCTTAAGGAGTACATCGCCCAGAAGTCTTGGCTGTTTCCGCCCGAGCCGTCGATGCGGGTGATTACCGACATCATGGCGTACGCGGCCGAGCACGTACCCAAGTGGAACACTATTTCCATTTCCGGGTATCACATCCGGGAAGCCGGCTCGACCGCGGCCCAGGAATTGGCTTTCACCCTGAAGGATGGATTGACTTATGTCGAAGCCGGAATCAAGGCCGGGCTTGACGTGGATACGTTTGCTCCCCGGCTGTCCTACTTCTTCAATTCCCACCTGGACTTCTTCGAGGAAGTCGCCAAGTTCCGGGCTGCCCGCCGGATCTGGGCCCGGGAGATGAAGGAAACCTTCAAGGCGAAAGATACGAAGTCGTGGCTGCTGCGGTTCCACACCCAGACCGCGGGGTGCAGTCTGACCGCGCAGCAGCCCGAGAACAACATTATCAGGACCGCGTTCCAGGGCCTGGCTGCGGTTATGGGCGGAACCCAGAGTCTGCATACCAATTCGATGGATGAGACCTGGGCCCTGCCGACCGAAAAGGCGGTGCTCATAGCGCTGCGGACCCAGCAACTGATTGCCGAGGAAACCGGGGTGACCGGGGTGATTGACCCGCTCGGGGGTTCGTATTTTGTTGAGGCGCTGACCAGTGAGTTGGAGAAGCAGGCGTATGAGTACTTCGAAAAGATAGATGCGCTTGGCGGGATGGTCAAGGCAATCGAGCACGGGTTCCCGCAGCGGGAAATCGCGGATGCGTCATACCGGTTCCAGAAAGCAATTGAGCAAAAGCGGCGCACTGTTGTCGGAGTGAATAAGTACACGCTCGAGGGCGAGGAGCTTGAAATCCCGCTGCTCAAGATTGACCCGGAGGTTGAGCGCGAGCAGTGTCACCGCCTGGCCGACTTGCGTCGGACCCGGGACAACCCGAAGGTCAAGACCGCGCTGGAGGACTTGCGGCAGGCGTGCCAGGGTAAGGACAATGTCATGTACCCACTGATGGATGCGGTGCGGGCCTATGCAACCCTGGGTGAAATCTGCCAGGCGATGAAAGACGTGTTCGGCGAGTACGCCGAGCCGCCGATGTTCTAGGAGGAGACTATGCCTGACTTCACTTGTCATGCCGGGCCCAGCGAGGCATCTCTCCTCGTTGCTCAGAGACCCTTCACTTTGTTCAGGGTGACGTAAGAACGGGAGGAAATTATGGCACGGAAACTGAGAATTCTCATGGCCAAGCCCGGACTTGATGGTCACGACCGCGGGGTCAAGGTTGTCGCCCGAGGTCTGCGTGACGCCGGGTTTGAGGTCATTTACACCGGGCTGCACCAGACTCCGGAGATGATTGCCGAGACCGCAATCCAGGAGGACGTCGATGCGGTCGGGATGTCGATTCTGTCCGGAGCCCACATGGTGCTTATTCCCGAAACGATGAGATTGCTTAAGGAAAAGGGCGCGGGCGACATCCTGATGTTCGGCGGCGGCATCATCCCGGAGGAGGACAAGAAGGAGTTGTACAAAATGGGATGCGGCAAACTGTTCGGGCCTGGAACCGAAATCAGAGAGATAGTGGACTTCCTCAAGGAGAAGTTCCCGGACAGGACCTGACCCGGTGCGGCGAGGGTCCGGGTTCTCCCTTGACACAAGCAATCCCGGTCATAACATGATTCCAGAGCGGGCGACAGGCCCGGTGAGGCCTGTGGGCCGGTTCTGAAGTTTGTCAGGCTAAGAACCACAAGGAGCAGATTTATGAGACTCAGACTACTGTTTTCGGTCTTCGCAGTCGCTGCGGCGGCGACCGCGGGAATCATCCGGGTTCCGTCCGAGCAGCCGACGATTCAGGCCGGGCTCGGCGCTGCCGGCGCCGGAGATACGGTGCTGGTAGCCCCGGACACCTACGCCGAGCACATCACTTGGCCGTCGGTTGACGGCATCACCCTGCTGCGCGATGAGGGGTGCGACTCAACGAT
Source organism: Caldifarciminota bacterium (assembly GCA_030612625.1). Taxonomy (GTDB): domain Bacteria; phylum Hydrothermota; class Tepidihabitantia; order Tepidihabitantales; family Tepidihabitantaceae; genus UBA3079. The sequence continues at coordinate 38 of JAUWNN010000247.1, read as the reverse complement.
ATTTGACGGCGAGGACACCGGGGTGTGGATTACTGTCA
>JAUWNN010000290.1 GCA_030612625.1 Caldifarciminota bacterium | reverse complement strand
TCAGCGGGGTGGAGTCGGAAATGGAAAACGGAACCCGCAGAAACCGGGCCAGGGTTTCGGCCATCAGGGTCTTGCCCACACCGGTTGGGCCAATCAGGAGGATATTGCTTTTGTCAAGTTCAGGCCCGTTGCCGCGGGCACCGATGCGCTTGTAGTGGTTGTAGACCGCGACTGAAATGACTTTCTTGGCGTGGTCCTGGCCGATGACGAACTGGTCCAGGTGTTTCTTTATCCGGGCCGGTGAAGGGACGTCGCGCTGAACCGCGAGATGGAAGTTCCTGCTGCTTTCCTGGAAAAGCCCGATTGTCAGCTTGGCGCAGGATTCGCAGATGCGCGCCCGCCTGCCCTGGACAAGTTTGCGCACATCGGTCGCCTCGGAGCCACAGAACGAGCAAACCCGGCGGCCGGGTTTCTTACCGGCAGGCGGTTTTATGCTCATTGGCGCTTCTCGATGACTTCGTCAATGATGCCGTACTTCTTCGCTTCTTCGGCAGACATGAAGAAGTTGCGGTCCGAATCCTTTTCAACCCGTTTGACGGTCTGGCCGGTGTGTCTGGCCATGATTTCGGACAACTGCTTCTTGAGTTTGACGATTTCCTTGGCGTGGATTTCGATGTCGGTTGCCTGGCCGCCAAGGCCGTAGGCTGTGGGCTGGTGAATCATCACTCTTGAGCGGGGCAGGGCGAACCGCTTGCCCGATTCGCCGGCAGCCAGAAGCAGGGCCGCGATTGAAGCGGCCATTCCCACGCAGGTAGTGGCAACTTTGGCTTTGATGTACTGCATCGTATCGTAAATTGCCAGGCCGGACGAGACAATGCCGCCCGGCGAATTGACATACAGGTGAATGTCCTTTTCCGAGTCTTCGGCTTCAAGGAACAAGAGCTGAGCCACGACCAGATTGGCGACATTGTCGTCAATCGGCATGCCCAGGAAGATGATTCTTTCCTTGAGCAGGCGTGAATAGATATCATAGGCGCGCTCGCCGTGGCCGGTCTGCTCAATTACCATCGGTATCAGCATCGGAACCTCCTCTTCAACTGACATCGGCATTTTCCAGGATGAATTCCATTACCTTTTCCCGCAGAAGCCGGCTTCGGAAGCCCGGGTTATCCAGAAGCCGGGCCAGTTCTTCTGCCGGACGTTTGGTGCTGCGAGCCAGGGTTTCAATCTCCTGTTGGACTTCCTGCTCAGACACTTCGATTCCCTCTTTCTTGGCAATCCGGGCCGCGACAACGTCAAACCTGGCCCGTTTGGCTGCTACTGCCATGAGCTTAGTCCTGGTGTCTTTATCGTCAGGTAACTTGTACTCCTGGCGCAGCCGCTCGAAATTGGCATTGACCCATGATTCGGGTGGCTCGAATTCGTACTCTCTGACCAGAAAGCCGAAGATTTGATTCTTGAGTCCGTTTTCCACCAGTTCTGCCCGGTCTGCCATGACTTGCTCATTGATGTCCTGGCGCAATGCATCCAGGCTTTCATAGCCCAGGTCAGAGGCAAGTTCCTCGCTCACCTCTGGCACGGTCTTCTCCTTGACCTCGCGGACAGTGAACTTGAACATGACCTTGCGGCCGGCCAGTTCTTTATCCGGATGGTCTTCGGGTATCTCGGGCTCAGCCGTTTTCTCATCACCCGGTCTGACTTTGGTCAGGACCTCGTTCACTTCCTCGAAATTGGCCTGGTCCCCGACCTCAATCATCAGATTGGTCTTGGGCTTGGCGATTTCCTTGTCACCTTCCAGTGTCTTGTAGTCCACCACCACAAAGTCGTGCTCCTGGGACGGCCGGGAAACCGGCTTGAATGTAGCACACCGGTCCTGTAAAGCCCTGAGCCGCTTCTCGAACTCCTCGTCAAAACCGGTGGGCTCCTGCTTCCTGAGTCTCAGCCCTTTGTAGTCTTTCAGCTCGAATTCAGGAAACACCTCAAGCCTCATCCTGAACCGAATCGCCTTTTCCGGGGTCACCTCAAGGTCGGTAAGCCGGACCTGGGCCGCCGGTCTGAGCTTGTGCTCTTTCAGTATCTCGGAAGAAGCCTGCTCAACGATTTCCTCGACCGCGGCGTTCTGGAGGTCAGGTCCGAACCGTTTCTCGAGCAGGTCGCGGGGCACTTTGCCTTTGCGAAACCCGGGAATCTCGGCTTTGTCCTTGTACGTATCGAGCAGGCCGTCAAGCTTGGTTTTGAGCTTTTCCGGCTCGATTTCAACTTCGATTTCGCGCAGCCAGTCTTTGGGCGCGGTTATATTGGTTTCCAATCAAGCTCCTTTGTTCATGCGAGGAGGGGGAGTTGAACCCCCATCCCTTTCAGGACTGGATCCTAAATCCAGCGCGTCTGCCAATTCCGCCATCCTCGCATTGGGCCAGAGTATAGAATTCACGGCTCTGGAAGTCAAGACAGCGAAGCGTCCCAAGAACCGGAATAGAACCGCAAAGATGCAAAGGCACGAAGAACAAACCACAGATAGACACAGATGAACACAGCGCGGCCCCGAAGGGCCGCAACCAAACCAGGATTGGCCACGAAATCACGAAATACACGAAACGGAAGTCAACCGCCAAGAACGCCAAGGGAAAAGTGAACCACAGATAAACACAGATGGACACAGATGAGGAGAAGTCATGGGTCAAGAGCCAAAGTGCAAAGGGCAAAACCGCAGACCCCCGCTGTCATTGCGAAGGAGCACATTCGGTCCCTCAGTGTAAACTCCGCGACTGCGGCAATCTTCCGCCGTTCTTCATTCGACATTCGTCATCCGGAATTCGATTAACCGCCAAGGTTCCTTGTCATTGCGAGGCTGCACATTCGGTTCCCTCAGTGTGAACTCCGCCCCTGTGGCAATCCCACGCGGAGCCTGCCCTGAGCCTGGCGTTCTGCGCCTAAGGCGCAGGTGCCGTCCGATGGCTCAACGTAGTGAAGGGTCGCAGACATTGCGCTCCATAGCTCAAAAGTGGCAGTTCGGCTGCCACACTCCACACCGAAACCGGGGCACTCATCAGAGCGCCCCGGCAGGTTTGTGTGCTTTAACCCTAGTGCTGCACCACCAGTTTTCTGGTAGCAGTGAACCCGTCCGCATCGAGCCGAACCAGGTACACGCCTGCACTCAAGTCTCGCAGGTCCATAGGGTGACACCCTTGCGCTACGCAGGGTGTCACCCT
>JAUWNN010000198.1 GCA_030612625.1 Caldifarciminota bacterium | reverse complement strand
GGGGTCCTGGACAAAGAGGTGGTGGTGGGGACCATGGGTACGCTCTACGGTGTGGGCGAAGAAGGTCTGGCCGCTGTTGTTTCCGGGGAATTCACACCGCTTTCAGCCTATGCATTCATGGCGATGTCTCTGATCTATGTGCCGTGCGTGGCCACAGTCGCCGCAATCTGGCGCGAAACCAACTGGAAGTGGACGCTTCTCACTATCGGCTACACCTCGGGTCTCGGCTGGCTGGTCGCAGTCATCATTTTCCAGGTCGGGAGCCTGTTTACGTGATTCAACAGGTTATGGCTGAGATGCGGCGCGGCACGAGCACAGTGAAGCAGTTGAGCCGGAAGCTGAAGATAGAGCAGAGCGCGCTCGGGCAGATATTACAGTTCATGCTGCGCAAAAGGATGATCCGCGAGCTCCATCCCGAATGCCGGCCCAAAGGATGCCTTGGTTGCCCGTACCAAGGCAAGTGCCAGGATATGCCGGTCATCGGATACGAAGTAGCTGTGAGTCGGTCGGGGTCTGAGGCGGGGGCGGAGTAACCGCGAGACAGGCTTCAGCATGAAGATACGCAGGGCATCAGGAGGATAGTCGTGCCAGACATCTGGAATCTGTGGGTATTCTTTGTGCCCGGATACGGAGCAATTTGGGCCGCAATGCTCTGGGCCAACCGGAAGCGGGGAAAACCGATAGAAGACCCCGAGTTCTATAAGACCAGCCGCGGCAAGGCGTGCTTGACCATCGGCTGGATACAGCTTGCAGCCCTGTTGCTGGTCAGCCTGTTCGCACCGTTCAACTCCGGGATTCCGTTCTGGGTCGGGTTGCCGTTCTACCTGCTTGGGATAGCCCTGAACCTCGCTGCCATGCATTCATTTGCGCGGTTTGCCGGCGGGGTCAATATGGCCGGGGTCTACCGTTACTCGCGGAACCCGATGTATGTTGCCGGTTTTTTCTTTCTTCTCGGGCTATGCCTGATGGGCTGGTCTACATCTGTCTGGAGTATTGCTTTCCTCAGTTTATTCATTCTTTCCATACCCTATTATCACTGGACCATCCTGCTTGAGGAGGCTTTTCTGGAACGGGAGTATGGTGATGCTTTTCGTGAGTATAAGAACAGAACGCCAAGGTATGCAGGAGTGCCGAAGAGATGAATGAATATCTGCCAGAGAGACTCGAGTATTCAGACAAAGCAAAGAAGTACGACGAGAAAAGGGTGAATGTCGGGGAAATCGAGAACCCGGACGCGCATTTCCGGTTCACGGGTCAGTGCGGTGATGCGATGGAGATTTTTCTGCGGATTGAATCCGGGGTGATTACTGACGCCAAGTTCCAGACCACAGGTTGCACCGCAGCCCGGGCTTCGGGTTCCGCGCTCATGACGATGATAAAGGGCAAGTCGCCGGAACAGGCGCTGGAAGTGAGTATGGGAGACATACTGGATGATCTGGAAGGTCTGCCCCAGGTGAAGGTTCATTGCGCGTGCCTGGCCCGAACCACACTTGAAAGGGCGATTGAGCGGTACAGGAGGAGAAATGAGACAGCCTGATTCCCTTGTCCGACTTGGCTATCGGACTTTAATTTTGACGTTGGTTGCGTTCGGTGCGACCTATATGGCGATGGTGTTTGCGGACCGGGCCGGAGTAGTGCCTTATGCGATTCTGGGCGCAGTCCTGTTCGGCCTGGTTGTGTTCAGTTGGGCGATGTGCGAGCGCACCCGGGCAAACCCGGCCAGGAGCAATATGTGGGGAATCCTGTGCGGGCTCTGGTTCTGGGCATTTGTGGGCGAAGTGATGGAGAACCTCGGGTGGGCCGACATCGCGTCATGGCACTATGCGCCGGTGCTGGTTCTGTTGGCAGCGGGGTTCATCTTTGTCGCGGCCAGGCGATCCGTGCCGGCGCGGTTCCTGTTTGCGGGGGGCCACTTCCTGGGAATCTGGGGGCTGCATATGATTATGATTGCCCAGTTGGAGCATCTGGGTCCTACTCACTGGTCAACCTATCCGGCAGCGGCAGTGTTCGCAGGCGGCGTACTGCTGGCGGTGCTGCGTTTGCGCCGGGTGCGGTCAACTGGTGCGGCCATGGCCTGGGGTCGGGCGTTGCTACTTCTTGCCTGGACTGTGCTCGAATACGCCTGGGCCTGGCGTCTGATTCCCGGGCCGTATTCGGTTTCCTGAGCCATATCGAGCCGAAGTTGCACTGAGAGTAAGCTGGTTTCATGAACAGCGACGTCTGGTTTGCGCTGATGTTGTCGGCCCTGGCCGGGCTGGCAACTACTGTCGGCAGTGTTCTCGGCCTTGTGGTCAGAAAGCCGGGGCCGAGGTTCATGTCCTTGAGCCTTGGATTCTCAGCCGGAGTGATGGTCCTGGTTTCGTTTGTGGAGTTGCTGCAGCAGGGAATCGACACGGTCGGATTCCTGGCCGGGATAGCGGCGTTCTTTGGTGGAATGGTTGTCATGTTCCTGATTGACGTTTCGATACCGCACCTTTACAAGGCCGAGAAACATACGGGCTGGAGGAGGAAGGGTTCGCCGGCATTGATGAGGACCGGCCTTTTGGTGGCTCTGGGAATCGGCATTCACAATCTGCCTGAAGGAATGGCGACGTTTGCCGGTGCGCTGGAGAGTCAGAGTCTCGGGATTGCGATTGCGGTGGCGATAGCGATTCACAATATCCCCGAAGGTCTGGCAGTATCAGTGCCGGTGTATGCAGCAACCGGCTCGCGCAGGAAAGCGTTTCTCTGGTCGTTCCTGTCCGGGGTTGCAGAGCCGGTCGGGGCCGGGCTTGGGGCTCTGGTTCTGATGCCGTTTCTGACCCCGGCGGTGCTGGGCCTGATACTAGCCGCAGTTGCCGGTGTGATGGTTTTCATCTCCTTTGATGAGTTGATACCGGTGGCCCATTCGTACGGGTTTGAACACCTGGCCATCGGTGGCGTTATTACCGGCATGGCCGTGATGGCTCTGAGCCTCTGGCTACTGGGCTAGAAGCTCAGGGTCAGACAGAATCCTGATTTCTGCTTGACAATCTGTCTGTAGAAGTTATACTGACATTATGAGAATAAAGGAACTCTTAAGGTCACTTGGGCTTTCGACCTATGAGGCGGAGGTGTACGATGCCCTGGTTCGGGTCGGCAGGGCCAAGGTTCAGGACCTGGCCAATGTGGTTACGGTGCCACGGCCTCAGATATATGTGGCGCTGGGGAAGCTGATGAACAAGGGGATGTGTAGTGAAACAAGGGGAAAGGTAAGTTACTACTCGGCAGTTGCGCCCGATGTTGCTTTCCAGGATGTCCTGCGGAAACAGGAGCAGGCCCTCCAGGCCAGGACCGAAGGCCTGAAGAAGCTGGCTGAAGTGTTTGTGCGACCTGAGAAGGAAGATGTTCCCTATGACTTTGTGCAGGTCCTGAAAGGCCGGCAGATAAAGAAGGTCATTTCCGAACTGACCCAAGGGGCCAAGGAAGAAATACTGGTCTTCTTCAAGCAGGCCGAGGAGAAGAGCGATGAGGAGCTGGATGTTGCCGCGCGTGAGGAAACCGCGGTGCTGAAGAAAGGAGTCAGGGTCCGGTGTCTGTATGAGCAGAAGGTGCTGGAGAGTCCCAAGGTCGTCGCACTGCTCAGAAGGCTGGTGAAGAAGGGCGAGCAGGGCAGGGTTGTCAGTTCGCTGCCGATGAACATGCTGATGGCCGATGACTGCGCGGCGACATTCTCCCTGATTCGGACAAAGGACGATGTCACCGTATTCGTTTTCAATCATCCGGCACTGGTTGCCACGATGAGGGCAAGCTTTGAATACTTCTGGAGAAAGGGCCGGGACCTGGCAAAAGTACTGAAGAAGAAAGAAAAGGAGGAGCGATGAGGCATATCGTTATGGTTGCAGCGTTCTGTGCCTTGCTCAGTTCGCTGCGGGCGGCAGAGACCGATTCGGTCTATATCGGCCGGGTTGATACCGTCGGCATTACGACCTATGACCGGATGCTCAACGGCCCGAGTGTCCGCCGGCTGGTGAATTCGACCGAGCACGGACTCCATCTTGCCTGGATGTATTCTGCTTCTGACCGGACCACTTTTCCTGATAGGAACATGCGCTATGCATTCTATGACTATGACACAAGAACATGGGGCTTGGCAACAGACGTGTTCACCGAGCGGAGCGGTTGCGGTAATCTGGACGCTGACCCGGTGACCGGCGTGGCTATTGTCTCGGCTCATATGGGTGTACCGCTTCATCCTGAGCTCGCCCGCGACATGGCACCGGGCGCCGGCATCTTTGAGTACTGCACCGGCTGTCCGGTAGTTGACAGCTTCCTCTGGCCGGTGATAGCGACCGGGGCAAACCGGTGGATTCACGTTGGTATCATTGATGACGCCACCAGAGACGAGTTGTGGTACAGCCGGGTTCGGACCTGGTGCAACTGGGATAGTGCCGTTTCGATTGCGGTGCCGTCCTATCCGGACCAGAACATCGCGGCTTCCAAGGTCTCGGATAAAGTCTGCCTTACCTGGGTTGATATGGAGTCTGATTCCCAACGGCCGGCATATTACATTGAATCCACGGACAGCGGCACAAACTGGGGCCGGATTGTACAACTGCCATACCCGTCTGGGTTCGGGGGCGACACCCTGACCACTTTTACCGGCCATTCGCTGTTTCCTTTCTATGATTCGCATGACCGGCTGCGTATCGTTGCTTCGGTCATTCCGGTTGTTGCGGGCACAGTCTATATCTGCCCGGCGGCCATTTGGCACTGGTGTCGAGACAACAATCCGGAATGGAGTGAGATTCACCGGGCCGGCGGCTCACACCTTGCTGCAGCTCTTGGCTACGGCGCGACCTATGCCAGCCGGCCCACGATTGGTGAAGACTCGGAAGGCGACTTGTATGTTGCCTGGGAGCAGTTCGATTCCCTGAATGTCGAGCCTGGCCCGCCCGAAAGGCTGAGGGCAGGAATCTGGTCGGCTGGGTCAGATGATAACGGCATGACCTGGAGTCCGGCAATAAGGCTGACACCTTTGAACACGGTATCTCATCGTTTCCCGTGCATTGTTGACCAGATGGTAGCCGGTGCTCCTGATACGGTCGTTGTTACTTATCTGATGGACCTGACGGCCGGGTTCTTTGTGATGGGTGAGGGCCCGGCTGACTTGTGTCCGATAGCATGTCAGTTCGTGCCTGAGAATCTGCTGGGTGTCTATGAGGAACGCGGGGCGCAGCACGTTCAACGCCTCACGCCGTCAGCTACCATCGTGCGCGGGGTGCTGCATGTCGGACAAGACGGAAGGATGAAGGATGAAGGCGGAGCAGTCCTTCTCGACATCACCGGCCGGAAGGTAGCGGTTCTGCAACCGGGCGCAAACGACATTCGGCACCTGGCTCCGGGCGTGTATGTGGCAAAACTGGAATCGGGTACGAGGAAACTGGTGCTGCAACATTGAGCTGGCCGGTTGCACAACATCCCAAGAACCGAAATAGAGCCAAGAAGCCACGAAGAACACGAAACGGAGAAGCAGCAACCGTGCGGCCTGGAAGAGATAGGGGGACACCCTTGCGTTGCGCAGGGTGTCACCCTTGCCAGTTCTGGGTGGGGCGGTTCAGCTTTCGTGAATTGGACGGCGCTCTGCGCCGGGCCGGACTAAAATGGAAATTCCTTTTCATTTCGAAGTCTGCCGCGCAGCGGCATCCTTCTTTCGTGGCCAATCCTATATCGGTTTTCGGG
>JAUWNN010000248.1 GCA_030612625.1 Caldifarciminota bacterium | reverse complement strand
CCCTCGTCTGGTTGGGAACCTATACTGGTCCGACCGGCGCTCCGACGCTAAAGACCTCTGTCCTTATCGCCTCAAGCACCGATTGGGACAGACCTCACGCAGCCTTGCGCAGTTCACGCAACCGTGCTCCGAACTCTTTACGCAATCCTCTGAAGTTCTCGGCCAGCGTCATGACCAGATTTCCATTTCGCCAATTATACCAATCGGTAGAACCCCCGCAGCCTTGAAGCCGTGTCCAGGCAGCCCGCCACAAAACATCCGAATCTACGGCATTTCCAGGACTTAGTCGAAATGAGAGTGAGTTCAGACCAATACCCAGGGGTCGTCTGGGCCGCCGCCCTCAAGGTCGCCTTCAGGGTCGCTCTCCCTGTGGCTCTCCAGGTCGCCCTCTGAGCCGCTGTCCGAATCGCTCTCCGAACCGCTATCCGGACCGCTTACTGAGCCGCTATCCATGCCGCTTGCCCGGTCGTCTTCAGAGTCGTCCTCTTCGCCGCCTTCCGGGCCGCTCCGAGAGTCGCCCGGTGAATCGCCTTCCGGGTCGTCTCCCAAGCCGTCCCCAGAGTCGCTCTCCAAGCCGCTCCCAAGGTCGCTCCCCAAGACGCCCTCCAAGGCATCCTCTCTTCCGCCTGCACAGCAACTTCACCGGTCCGCCCGTTCAGACTATGACCTTCTCAGCCGCCGAGCCAGCGCCACCCACCGTCATTCTGAGGGAGCGTAGCGACCGTGAGAATCTCGTCTGCCCGGCCGCAAGCGGCTAGCCGTCGGCTGTTAGCTGTGTGCGGTTTGCGGTCAGCGGTGTGCGGTCAGCGGATACTGCTTGACAACCCCAGCCCGACTGGTATCTTGACCAAGATGTCCTGGGCACAACTGAAGATTGACAAGCAACCCGGCCAGACGAAGTTGGATGGGTAGGAAAAGTCAAATGACAAGACCTGACCCCAATCCTCCAGTAAAAAGTGACGGAAATCCGGTTGAAGCAGTTGCCATATTCCCCGCACTTGCAACCATTTACCGGAAATGAACCGGTCCCGGGGGTAGCCCCATGTCCGGCCTTGATGCCACCATACTGACAGAAGCCTGGTCGGTCGTGCACAGGGTCTGCGAGTCCTTCGGCAAGTCGGTCTGCCGCAGAATCACGGCCAGAATCCCGAAGCCCGTCATGGCAACATCCGGCCCGGCCATCCGTCCGACTATCTGCCCGACAACCACCCCAAGACCCGCCGGGCCATCCGGCCCAAGACTCGGCCAGAGCACAGGTGCCGGCATCAATACCAGAGTCCACCGGACAGTCACCGACACTGTCGATTTTGCGATAGAAAGCCATCTGCGACGTCTCAAACCGACCTGAAATTGTCGTTTTGGTGTTGAAAACTGCCCCTAGCACTTTCATTTCTTTTCTCCCGACAAGAATACTATCAAAAACCCCGGAAAAGTCAACCCCAAAAATCACCGACCTTCGTTAGCACCGATTCTCTCCCGAAATCACCGACCTTGACAACCCCAGTCCAAATGGTATCTTAGGCACAAACGATGATGCTAACTTGTCTTCTATCCCCCGCCATGAAGATTGACAAGCAACCCGACAAGACGAAGTTGGATGGGTAGGAGGCAAGCAATGCGTTCCCGGAACTCCCGCGCAATGGAGGTAGAATGAGACACGTGATGTTAGCGGGTCTGGCTCTGCTGGCCTTGGCGTCGATGAACTGCTGGCCCTGTTCTGGTCCGCTGCCTGATGCCGACAGCAAGAGACTCAGCGCATCAGACTTTGAGATACTCTACTGGACCGCCGAACGGAATGAGCACGGCACAACTTGGCTGACTGGTGAGATACGCAACAACGGCAATGTGGCAGCCGGTGTCGAACTGCAGGCCATAGTCCGCGACGCGGGTGGCAGGATACTGGACTCCCGGGAGTTCTGGCCGGCATCGGTCAGCAACATACCCGCAGGCTCAACGTGGCCCATCAAGAGTCCCATAACCGACAAACCAGGAGGTGGCCGAGTGGAGCTCCGCGTGATAAGAACGGAGGTATGGGATTGAGAGAAGCACAAGAGACACCGATGCCAAGGAGGAACTGTGGATAGTCCGAAGAAACCAGACGACCAAGAACTCATGAGACGTCAGGTTGAAGCCTTTGAGAAAATGGCCAGCAACATCAGCACGATCGCTAACATCGTCCTCATATGGTTCATCCTATCGGTCGCAGCCGGGCTGGTCATCGGCATCGCGTCTGTCCTCAACTCCGCCAGATGACCGCCGATGACCTGACGCATAAGAAGGCAAAGAAGGTGAGTAGTCACCACGAACAGCAAGGGCTGGAGGTGTAGTCTTGGCTCAAGAGACTACCCTGGACCTCGTGTACGAAGAAGTACGGACTCATCTGGAACGGCAGATGCGGAATCTGAGGGCCCTGGACACAAAGGCCAATCTCACCGCCGGTCTGTCAGCCGTGGTACTCGGTATTGTCACTTCTCAAGCCACCGGCTGCGCGCAACCATGGGCACGAGTCGCGTGGTTCGCGGCTGTGGCGTTACTCCTCGGGGCGGTGGTGCTATCCCTCCTGTCTCTGTGGGTTGTGGGCTGGCGGGCTGATCCTGCCCCAAAGGGCATGAAAGGCTACCTCGGTGCAGACGTGGTGTCCGCCAAGCGGCAGTTCCTGGAGAACATGGTGGAGTCGCACAGAGTCAACAGGAGGAAACTTAACAGGAAGATGTGGGGGATTAGGCTGGCCATGGTCAGTCTCCTAGCTGGCTTGGCAGCCGTATCCCTCGTAGTTGCAGTACGCCTCATCTACTAGGCGTATCGATTACAGGAGGAATGCATGCCAGACGACGAAAAGAAGCCAACGGACGAGAAGCCATCCGATGGTGATGACGTGAAACCTGACCCGAACCTCATCGAGTACGTCGGAGAGGGGATCAAGGAGGGCAGGGAGATAAGGAAGCGGGGCGACGAGACTGAGAAGGAAGACGAATAGCCAAGCGGAGTTCCGGGGGACGTGATACCCATTTCCGCTCGCCATGAAGATTGACAAGAAAGCCGATTGGAGCGTTCTGTGCGAAGCACAGGTGCCAAAGGCACAAGCGGAAACTGCCATCCGATGGCAGACCGGACGAAGTTGGATGGGTTGGAGTCAGGTGATGCGTCCTTTTAACTCAGTAAGTATTGGGAGGGAACATGATAGATATCACATCTTTGGTTGTACTCTGCGAGACTGCGCTTGCCGCTGGTAGCAAGGCTGTCAAAGCGTATGCAAATAAACGACTCAGCGGCGAGGAAAAAGAGCTCCTTATCGCCGCTGCACAGACAGGCGAATTCTTCCTCATAGAGGCTGCCAATATCCCTGGCACGTGGGTTCGTGCTGGCCGTCGGCAATTCGCTGACCTCACTGACCCAGCATACGCGGCCACATATCTCGAAGCATTCCGGTCCTTGTGTGAACGAGGACTCATCGTTCACGAGGGCGAAGGCACTTTCATGCTCTCTGGCTCCGGGTTCAGGAAAGCCAGACAACTGGCCAACGTAAAGAACTGAAACTCGCATGCTGAGTTCTACCCCTACGAAGGCAAGACAAGTGGCGATGACGAGACTTGTATTGGCTCTCTCGGCGTCGTGTTTTCTAGTCGTCACTTGTGCGCCGACGGTTTCCACCTTGTCAAGAGAGCAAGTAGCCGACATAGAAACCGAGAGCTTTCGGACTTCTTATGAGACAGGGTTTTCTGCCGTAGCCGAGGCCCTGCAAGACATGGGATACTGTCTCATCAATGCAGACAGAAAAACCGGAATTCTCACTACGGACTGGCAGGTCAAACAACCAAGTGGCCTTGAAGTGGCCTTTGCCATTCGTGTGCGGACCAGATTCAGCGTGACAGTCACAAAAGCGGGTGACGGCCTTGTTCGCGTGAGAGCAAGAATGATGGTACAGAGCTCCGACCCGAAGTTTGGTTGGGTGGACTGCAGGCAGAACATGAGCGTGGAGTTCTACCGCAGCGGGCTCAACTGGTTGTTCAGTGTAATCAAGCAACGCCTGCAGTGAGATGGCAAACGCTGACGTCCCCCGCCATGAAGATTGACAAGAAAGACGGACGGAACAAACGGTGACGCTAACCGTTTTCTGCCCCGCCGCCATGAAGATTGTGGAGATAAGGGGACACAATACTTAATTCTGGCCCTCATCACCATCGAATTCTCGGATAAGGCGCAAGACGGCCTACTGCTTACCGCCGACAGCAAAACAGGAATCGCGGCAGGGATGCCGCTCCTACAATGGAATTGAGAATGTCGAATCCCGAGAAGGGTAGTGGGTCAGGTCTTGAATCTAGGGCTAATTAGGGACAACCACCTATTTCGGC
>JAUWNN010000227.1 GCA_030612625.1 Caldifarciminota bacterium | reverse complement strand
GAATACCACTTGACCGTAGTTCCCGCGTTGCGTGATGTGATAGGGCAACCCACCAACCACGACCCGGGCGATTCTGGGCATTGCGTTCTCATAGTAGCTGGTATGACTCAGGTGTCAATAAATAGTCGCTGTCCCTCTTTTTTTCCTCTTCGTCCCTCTTTTAAGTGCTGTCGCAACTGATGGAAAAGTTCCCAGTTTTCACCGATTCGATTTTCCCCACTCTGGCTTCTCATTCCAGCTTCATCACCGGGCCGGTTCAGAAGCCCGGACTTCCATTTCTTGCGCAGGAGTAGAGAAGCGGCTTTTCAGACTGTAGCGCCTGGCTTCAGTTCAGCCGAATGCACGCTCAACGCTTTACGCCGGAGGCGTTATGCGTCGTGCATAATGCGTACCGCGCGGCCTTCCCGTTCCATAAAACAGCCGCCCGGCGAATCTGCCGGGCGGCTTTCCAGGAAGTCAGACTTCCGGGGACTGTGTTACCTTGCAGTCATGACCAGCTTTCTGGTCACCAGTTCGTTACCCGCTTTCAGCTTTACCACATACACACCCGGACTCATATCCTGCGCGTGCCAGGTCACCGTGTACCGGCCCGCGGCCTGAAACTCATTGCGGCTGGCAACCGACCGTCCGGTCGGGTCATAAATTTCCAGCTCGACCCTGCCGGTGCTGGGCAGCGAGTAGTTCAGCCTTGTTCGATTCGAGAAGGGGTTCGGTTCCGCCTTCAAAGCAAGATGCAGCGGCACCTGCTTCTGCTCCTTGATTCCGGTGGTAACCGGTACTTTGTGGACCACCATCGCGTTGTTGGTGCACGGGCCTTGGCCCTGGACAAAGAATCCGGCGTGCTGGTCTATCTGGTAGAAGATGTAGAGCGTATCACCGTTGAAGCGGTCAATGATTGAAGGGAACCGGTGCGACACCGAACTCCGGTCCGTAATCTTGACCCCCGGAGTCCAGGTCTGGCCGTTGTCGTAGTTGTCCCGTGCATAGAAGATGTCGGCTCGCAGCAGTTCGGGCGGCCCGGGCTCGACATTCGACGAATCGAACTGCTCCCAGGCAACATACAATCCACCGTACCGGTCCTCACCGATGCTCGGCCGGCACGCATACAACGCATTGTATCCGACTGCGGCCTGAAGATTCTGGGCCTGGCAGGTGCCGCGGTGGATTCTTGCCCAGTTCGGCGTGTTGTCCGGACTCCAGTGCCAGATGTCGGCTGGAATGATATATCCCTGACCAGCCACAAAGGGCATGACGCCGGCCAGGATGTGCAACTTGTCCTGCCGGTCGTAATAAGGGAAGAACGAAGTGATATGGTACGAAGTGGCGGTATCCCCACCATGGGCAGCGGGCCACGGCAAGTCGGTCGAGTTTCCCCAGGTCGTGCCGCCGTCGGTGGAAATCCGGTAGAATCCGGGGTCAGGAGAACCGCCTGAGAATTCCCAGGTCACACATACCTTATCGCTCACTTTGGAAGCCGCAATGTTGTGGTTCGGGAAGGTGGGGTTGGGCTGGGGCGCAGCCAGGCCGACCGGGGTGGACCAGTCGCACCAAGTTACACCACGGGAGTAGAAGATGGCGTTGCGGCTGGCGTCGTCAATCATGTGCAGGTGGATTGTCTGGTTCTGGCTCACGGCGAGCGGGGGCCACAGATACCCTTCAAGGGCCGGTGAACCGGGACAGTATTCAAAGATACCCGCACCCGGTGCCAGGTCCCGGGCTACATCCGTGGCAAGCGGAGTGTGGAGGTGTGCCGGCACCGTCGCTACGTCAGTGACCGGGTTCACGTCCAGGTTACCGTAACCACACCGCTCGGTGAACACATTCACGCCCGACTGCATGTAATCAGGGTCAATCCAGTTCCACATGCCCATGCTGTAGTCGTAGAAGTTATAGCGCATGTTCCGGTCCGGGTGAGTGGTCTGGTCTGAGGCCGAATACATCCAGACTACGTGGATGCCGTAATCGGGTGAATTACAGAGCATCCGGTAGATCGGGCCGTTTGCGCACCAGTCATAGGTTGTGCCACCGACGGTATCAACTACGCCGACAACGAACCCGTCGCCTTCAGCCGGAGCAGGCGGGGTCGCTGGTCTGGTCACTTCTTCTGAATATGGAATCGCAATCTCCTCGGGCAGGACCGTGACCGGATTCAGTTTTCCGGCCAGGACCAGAGTCGAGGCTGCGAGCAGGACGATACAGAGCTTCTGCATACTTCCTCCTTATTTGGTTAGCCTTGTATGATTATGGAGATATATGTCGCCAAGCTCAAACCTTTGAGCTTGGCCGTGCACCAAAGCACTTCTGGAATCCATAGTCATCTCGGCACTCCATTCACCTCAATATAAGCCGAAAGATACCCCTGTCAAGGAGCAAGAACAGACCTGGCAGACCAAGTCCAGAACGGACTCGGACGAGCGGACGGCACAGCAGCACAGAACAGCGGAAACCAGACCCGCAGAGCGGTTGTCAGATGCTGGAATTCGACCCGGTGCCTGGAATGCTACCGGGCTTTCTTCTTCTGCTTCGCGGACTTGGGCCGGCGGCCGGGTTTCTGGGGCCGCAGGGTTCGACCGAGTTCCTTCTCAAGCCTGTCCAGGAAATGCCTGCTGCCAAGGGGCCGGCCGGTCTTGGTATACAGCCGCAGCCGCTCAATAGCCTTTTTGTCGTCGTGCTGCCTCAGCCATTTCGACCAGTCGGCAATCCCGGACCGCTTCTCCAGATACCTGGACAGCAGCGGGTCTCTACGGTGTCCGGTGTGTCCTGGTGCACTGCTCCAAGGGTAGATTTCGGCCTTTCTGACCAGTTTCAGCCGCACCGGGTTGCGCTCAACATGCCTTATTGCGACCCATTTATAATCCCCGTCCAGAGCACAGGAAAAGAACCGGCCCTGCCAGAGCCGTCCGGTCCAACCATGGGTCCAGTTGACATGCTGGGCATAGCGCAGATGGGCCCGCTTGAGTGTTTCTGCCAGCGAATCGGGCTCAAGTGGGATCGTAACCAGGTGCACATGATTCTTCATCAGGCAGTAGGCCAGAATGTCCAGCCCGAACTCATTGGAGTATTCTTTGAGCAGTTCCAGATACCGCCGGCGGTCATCATCAGAATAGAAAATATCTTCATCCCGGTCACCCCACTGGGTGACGTGGTGCGGGATACCAGGTATAACGACTCTTGCAATTCTTGCCATGGTTCAGGTTATCAACCACAGACCTGCTGTCAAGGAGAATATTGGGAAACGTCCCCCTTTAGACAGCGGCCGATGGAATGGAAGCTTCGGAAGCTTCTATGCCAGCTTTCGCCCCTGTTTGTCGGTGAAGGAACCGGTGAGGATTCTGATGAAGTCAATCAGCGTGCCGATTCCAACACAGCCCAGAGTGAGCAGCCAGACTACTCCGGTTCCGGTCTTGCCCACATAGAACCGGTGTATGCCCAGATAACCCAGGAAAATACACAACAGCAGGGTTACTATCTTCTTCTTGCTGGAAACTCCCCCGGTCGGCTGAGTTGTCGTTTCTTCTGCCATCTTCTGCTCCTTTCAGTCTTGCGACCTGTTCGTGCTGTGCTCAGTTCAGTATGCCCTTGCAGGGCGGCTAAGTTTCCTTGGGCGTCATTCGTTGTCAAGTAAAATCGAGGGGTCGCCGGACCGAAGACCTGGCTGGTAAGAATCCTTGCCGCACCGGGTACCGCGGTACATCGTGCTTATTTCCAGGAACTTACAACTACGACAATGCAGGCGTTGGCCCGAAGGCCGGACTGACCGGACTGTCCTCTAGTCAGTACAAGTTGTGCTGTTTCAATGTTTACGGCCTGTTTCCCGGCTCGGCACAGTGGGTGCACAGAAGGAAGCGGAGGGTGTATATGGCGATAGACATTGGAATCCTGGGAATAATGGTGCTGTCTGCACTATACGGCTATGGCCAGGGGTTCACAAGAGGACTGAGTTCGTTTATCTGTCCGGTGCTCGGCATCTGGCTGGCTTTGCGCAAATGCGACGCTTTCGCCACAATTCTCGACCCGATAATTCACAACTACACTTTCTCGGTGGTCGTGAGCTTCCTGATTATCTTCTTTGCCACCTGGCTCGGAATAAGGCTGGTGCGCAACCTGCTCATGAAACTGGTCAACTGGAACCGGTGTCTGGAACTCAACCAGTTTCTGGGCGGGTTTCTCGGGCTGGCCAAAGCCACTGTTTTCGTCTGGCTGATACTCGCGCTCAGCCTCACTATTGTCCCTCAGAGCGTCTGCGTGATTGAGAAATCCAAAGCTTCGGTTCGTCTTCTTGCACTAGGTGAAAGCATAACCGGTCAGGCAATGAGCAGGGGCAAGGGCATTGTCAGGCTCGAGGACTCCTTCGAGGACCCGAGTGGTACTGTCGGGCAGCACCTTGGCGCTGTCCGGCACTACACGGACGCCCTTACACTGCTCAAGCACCGCTATGAATTGCCGGCACCGGGACAACAGTCTCGCTGACGAGGAGAGAACTCCGCCTCGCTGAACGGGCTGAGAACGCAGATAGGGGCAAGAGCAGGCCCAGGTTACGACCGGGCCTGCTCTGTTTTTTCATCCTTGCATTCGCCCCCGGGTCTCGTTATACTGCTTCCCCAGTGCAGGTAGTTTCTACCCGCCCGGAAAGGCACTAATTCTATGGTTCGTAAGAACGACCTTTGTCCGTCTCACCGCAAAAGAAGAATCGGGAGGAGTGTATGAAGATATTCATCGACACTGCAGATATAGACGAAATCAAGGAGATAGCCGGTTGGGGCATCCTTGAGGGCTGTACCACCAACCCTAC
>JAUWNN010000292.1 GCA_030612625.1 Caldifarciminota bacterium | reverse complement strand
CGAAAAATAAACGGCTGCGAGCTCATTGAGAAAGTCATTGATGGAGTGGAGTTCATTGACGGAGAGATGAAAGAAGCTGCATGACAACAGCATCATGGATGCGTTCGACAAAGCTCCATCCACAACATTTGACAATATCTCGCAACAGTTTGAGCAACTGCTGAAGCAACAACTCGGGCAACAGTTGAAATAGCAGCTCGAACAACTAATCCGGCAACCGCTGAACCAACAACTCAAACTGCAATTCCGACAACAGCTCGAACAACAGTCGAAACAACCAGTCCAGCAACAATTCCAGCAGCAATTCCGACAACAACTCAAACAACTATTCCAACAAGCCTCGGGGCGACCCACCCCCTATGATTGCGTCACTTACGCTCTTTCAGGTGTATCACAACCACCACACCAGTCTGTCCCAAGAACCGAAATAGAGCCACGAAGACACGAAGAACACGAAAAGGAGAAGCAGCAACCGTGTGGCCTGGAAGAGATGGGGTGACACCCTTGCGCTGCGCAGGGTGTCACCCTTCCCAGTTCTGGGTCCGGGAGGTTCATCTTTCGTGGATTTCGTGCTTTCGTGGCCAATCATATATCGGTTTTCGTGTCTGTTGCTTGACAGGAACGGCTCGACTAATATGCTAGCGGGTGATGCACAAGGACAGAACCAGGGCAGTCAACCGATACTTCCTGAACCTGGGCCGCGCGGTCCGGCGTGAAATGCGGACGTTGACCGTCTTAGGTTGGAAATAAGCATGGCAGAAAAGAGGCAACGTCCCGGGCGTGATTCGGGCTCTCAGCAAGACCGGGAACAGTCCCTTGGCCCGGCGATTGAGTTGATTGAGCAGGCTCAGAAACTGTTCGACAGTAATCTGGCTGAGTCGGCCCGGTTGGCGCGTAAGGCCCTTGAGCTTGCCCGTGCTGATAATAACCTTTCGGCAGCAGCCCAGGCACTGAATCTGATTGCTGATACCGAGCGGATGGAAGGCCGGATGGATTCATCGTTCAGCCTGACCCAGGAAGCGCTGGAATGCGCCAAGGCGGCGGGAGATGAGCGGGCTAAGGCCCGCGCGATAAGCACTCTGGGTTCGCTGGCCTGGCACCGGGGTGAGTTTGACCTGGCAATCCAATGGTTCGAGCAGACTCTTGCCTTGCGGGAGAAGCTCGAGCAGAAGAACGGAGTGGCTGCCTGCTGCAGTAACCTGTCGTTGATGTACTGTGAGAAGGGTGATTTGGCCCGGGCCCTGGATTATCAGCAGCGCAGCCTGGAAATCCGGGAGCGAATCGGCGATAGGGATGGCATCGGGGTGTCGTATCTGAATCTCGGAATGATTTACGTTGACCTTGGAGACTGGGATAAGGCGCTGGAAAGCTATTTCCGCGCACTGGCCGAAAAGGAGAGGGCCAAAGATAAGGCGCACATGGCTTTGTGTTACAATAATATCGGTGAGTTGTATCTGAACCGGGGCAAGCTGGACAGGGCAAAGTTCTATCTTGAGAAGGCGCTGGAACTGGCTGAGGCTGCACATGCACCCTGGGTGAAGTGCGAAGTGCTGGGAACCCTGGGTGAGGCGGCTTTTGCTGCCCGAGATTTGGGCCGGGCTCAGGATTTGTATGAACAGGACCGGGCAATCTGTCTTGAAACCAATGACCGGGAAGAGCTTGCTGAAACTTTGCGCCGATGGGCCGAACTGGACCTGGTCCGAAAAGAAGTCGCCAGCGCCCGGACCAAGCTGGATGAGGCGCTTGAAATCTGCACCCAGACCGGTTTGCGCAGGGAAGAAGGGAATGTGCGCCGGGTGCTGGGCCAACTGCTTGCGGCAACCGAAGATGTGACCGGTGCAAAGCAGTCGCTTGAGCAGAGCATTGTGATACTTAAGTCCCTGGGCAATAACTATGAGCTGGCCTGCTCGCTACTGGCTTTGGGCAGGCTGCAGTCGGAAACCGGACAGGATGGGAAGAAACTGCTGGCCCAAGCCGTTTCAATCTTCCGCAACCTTGGGGTTCTTTTCAAGGCGACTGAGGCTGAGCGTCTGCTCGGACCTACCGACGCTGGTACAGCCCAGGTTGACCTTATGCAGGATTTGACCGAACTGGTGTGCCAGGGTCTGGATACCGGGGGGTTGTGCGAGCAAGCACTGAATCTGCTGGCAGAAAAGGCGCCGGGTTCCGGAGCGGCCGTCTTTCTCAGGGACGGCCGGGTGTTTCGACATAGCCGGGTTGAACCAGGTGCGGATACTGCGGGCATAACCCTGCCGCTTGAAGTCGGTGGCCGCAGGCTCGGAACACTTGTTCTGCGCACAGATGGTGAGCCGTCCCGTTTCAAGACAATAGCCGATTTGCTGGCTTTGGGTCTGGCCCAGGCCCAATCAAAGCCAGCGGCCCTTGGCCTTGAGACAGAGAAGCCGGAATCGCGGTTTCCCGACATCATCGGTGCTGACACGAGCCTGGCCCGGGTTTTCGAGACTATCGAGCGGGTTGCACCGACCAGGGCCAGCGTGCTTGTGCTGGGTGAATCGGGCACTGGCAAGGAACTGGTGGCTCGGACTCTGCACCGGCTTTCAGACCGGAGCGGTCAGCCGTTTGTCGCGGTGAATTGCGCGGCGATTCCTGAGAACCTTTTGGAAACCGAGCTGTTCGGGATTGAGAAAGGCACGGCCACCGGTGTTACAGCACGGCCGGGAAAATTCGAGACCGCAGACCGAGGTACGGTTTTCCTGGACGAGATTGGTGATATGAGTCTCGCGCTTCAGGCAAAGATGCTCCGGGTTCTTCAGGAACGGGCTTTCGAGCGGGTGGGCGGCCGCGAGCCTGTCAAGATTGACGTGCGCATCGTCGCGGCCACAAACCAGGATTTGGAAAAGGCGATGGCTGACGGCAAGTTCCGCCGTGACCTGTTTTACCGCCTCAATGTGATTACAGTCTCGCTGCCGCCGCTTCGAGAGCGCAAGCAGGACATACCCGCACTTGTTGCCTATTTTACCGGCAGGGTCAGCCAGGAGTATTCCAAGCCGGTAAGGGGCGTGACTGATGATTGTCTTGACTGCCTGATGGCTTGTCCCTGGCCCGGAAATGTCC
>JAUWNN010000264.1 GCA_030612625.1 Caldifarciminota bacterium | reverse complement strand
TCTGCCTGGCCTGCCTCTACGTGCTGGCCCAGGGTCTGGGCGCGAAGCCGGTCGTAATAAACCTTTCTACCACCCGGGCGGTCGAAGACATCTGCACCCGGTTCTCAGTCCCGGTCGAACGAACCCCTGTAGGCGAAGCGGCGGTAGTGGCCCGGATGAAGGAAATCGGAGCGGTGCTGGGCGGCGAAGGCAATGGAGGCGTGATTCTGCCTGATGTCAACTTCACCCGGGACGGACTTGTCGCGCTCGCGGCCGTGCTCGGGCTTTCAAGCTCCACCCGGAAAAGCCTCTCGGAACTGCGCAAGGAGATTCCGGACTACCGGATGAAGAAAACCACCCTGGCTCTGGACCGGGACGGATTTGAGAAGCGACGCGACCGCCTGCTTGAGGAGTTCAGAGACGCCGAAGTGAACAGTTCGGACGGGCTGAAGCTTGACGGGCCGGGATACTGGGTTCATGTCCGGCCCTCCAATACCGAACCGGTGGTGCGTATCATTGCCGAAACACAAGGAGAACCCCGGCCCGAGACAATCATCGAGCGGGCAAGGATTGCATTGACGTCCGGCACTTAATGACTAATGTCTGAACAAGTAATGTTCATTACCAATCGCCATGCTGTGTCAATCTGTGTTTATCTGTGGTTTCTTCCTTGGCGTTCTTGGCGGTTATTTCTGACTTCTCGTGTCCCTCCCGAAAACCGATATAGGATTGGCCACGAAAGCACGAAATCCACGAAAGATGAACCTCCCGGACCCAGAACTGGTAAGGGTGACACCCTGCGCAGCGCAAGGGTGTCACCCTATCTCCGTTTCGTGTTCTTCGTGGCTTCGTGGCTCTATTTCGGTTCTTGGGTCCCTTGTGCCTTTGCGGTGAACTAACATGTGCGGAATCGTCGGCTATATCGGAAACCGTAACATCACCACTGTGGTGATGGTCGGGCTGGAACGGCTCGAATACCGCGGGTATGACTCCTGCGGCATCGCAACCGTCAATGGCGGAATCAGGATTCGCAAGACCGCGGGCCGTCTCCAGCGACTCAAAGAACTACTCAACCGGGACCCGGTCACCGGCAATGTCGGGATCGGTCACACCCGCTGGGCCACGCACGGTCAGGTCACCGATGAAAACGCCCACCCTTTCACCGACTGCAAGCGGGTTATCGCCCTGGTTCACAACGGCATCATTGAGAATTACCGGGAACTGCGCAAGCGCCTGGTTAAAGCCGGCCATCGGTTCGTCTCGAGCACTGACACTGAAGTTATCGTTCATCTGCTCGAATCACATTACAAACGTGACATGGCCACCGCCATCCGCAAAGCCGCGGCCGAGCTCAAAGGAGCCTACTCCCTTGCTATCATCTCAGCACAGGAACCGGACCGGCTCTATGCGGTGAAAATGGGCAGTCCGCTCGTTATCGGTCAGGGCCGTGGTGAATTCGTCGTCGCCTCAGATGCACCGGCACTCATCGGCATTGCCCGGAGAATGCTGTTCATGCAGGACCGCGAAATCGCTGTCCTGACCCGGAAAGGGGTCTCAATCACCGACTTCACCGGGAACAAAGTAGAACGGGCCTTCACCAGAATGGAACTGAAGCCCAAGGCCATTTCCAAAGGACGCTATCCGCATTTCATGCGCAAGGAAATCTTCGAGCAGCCCGGAGTTCTCAAACAGAACATCGCCCGGCGGTTCAAAGGTCGCCGCATAGTGCTCGACCCGGAATTCCTGTTCTATCCGGACGAAATAGAAAAACTGGGGAGAATAGTAATCCAGGCCTGCGGCACGTCATATCATGCCGGACTGGTCGGACGTTACTATTTTGAGAAGTTCTGCCGGATTCCGGTTTCGGTCGAAATCAGCTCGGAATTGAGAACGTCGGAGTTCGTCTACAACGGCCGCACTATAATGCTTCCGATAAGCCAGTCCGGTGAAACCGCGGATACTCTGGCTGCGCTGCGCGAAGCCCGGGTTCGGGACATCAAATCCCTGGCTATGCTCAATGTCCGGCGTTCATCCATCGACCGCGAGGCCGACTCGACCATTTATATCTACGCCGGTCCGGAAATCGGCGTCGCCTCGACCAAAGCCTACACTGCTCAGTTATTCACACTGCTCACCCTTGCCCTGTATTTTGCCCGCATCCGCAAAACGGTCCCGGACAACCGCATCAATGAAATTATCCGCCACCTGAGGAAGCTGCCCGAACAGATGAAGCAGGCCCTGAACCTGGACCGGAAAATCAAAGAAACCGCCTCACGGCTGTCATTCGCTCATGACTTCCTGTTCCTGGGCCGGGGTATAAACTACCCCACTGCGCTCGAAGGAGCACTCAAGCTTAAGGAAATCGCCTATGTTCATGCGACTGGCTATCCGGCCGGCGAAATGAAGCACGGCCCGATATCGCTCGTTTCCGAAACCGTGCCGGTAATCGGCATCGCCCTGCGCGACCCGGTGTACGAGAAGATGGTCTCAAACCTGGCCGAAGCCAAAGCCCGCAACGGACGGATTATCGCCATCGGCACCGAAGGAGACAAAGAACTGGCTGAGCTGGCCGAAACGGTATTCTACGTTCCCAAAGCCCCGGATTACCTCTCACCCATGCTGGTCGCACTGCCGCTTCAGCTTCTGGCCTACCATATTGCGGTGCAGCGCGGCTGCGACGTGGACAAACCGCGCAATCTGGCAAAGAGCGTCACGGTCGAATAAATTCTCCAAGTACGGCTACAAATCCAAATGCCTAAGTCCAAAGCCCAAATCAAATCCAAAATCCCAATGTCCAAAGAGACCCGAATAACCACAGATAAACACCGGCCTTTCAGGCACACAGACCCGATATTCTGTACTACAAAGGTACAACATCGTCGTTTTCGCGAAGATGTTTTTCCGCTGTCATTCCTGTTTCGTGTCTTTCGTGATTTCGTGGCTAATCCTGGTTTGGTTGCGGCCCTTCGGGGGCCGCGCTAGGCTCTTGGTGTCCCCCACGCCCGCGTCATTGCGAGGGAGCAAAGCGACCGTGGCAATCTTCCTCGCGGGCTCGGGGCAGGCTTTGTGTTGAGATTCCTATATCGGTTTTCGGGAAGAAACCGGGCTTATTTGACCGCCGAATCCAGACCCGATATCAGACTTAAACCACCGATTTGTGCACTCAAAGGACTCTCGTGTTCCAACCGGACTTCCGAATTGTAGCTGCGCCACCTGCGCAAGGCGCAGACCGTCAATCGACTTTGGTCAGCTTGACAACTGCAGCCCGGTGGTTATTCTCAGCCCGTGGCGATTACCGGACGAGAGAAGAAAAGCAGCGGTTCCCTAATCCCGGCCGGATTCATCGAGAAGCACATCTACCTGTTGCGCGGGCAGAAGGTGATGCTCAGCACCGACCTGGCCAGACTCTATGGGGTTGAGCCGAAGCGCCTCAGCGAGCAGGTCACCAGGAACGTCGAACGGTTCCCCTCGGATTTCATGTTCCAGTTGAACAAGCGGGAGTTTCAGCACTTGAAGTCGCAAATAGCGACTTCAAGTTGGGGCGGCATGAGAAAGCCACCCTACGCCTTTACGGAACAAGGAGTTGCGATGCTATCCAGTGTGCTGCGCAGCAAGCAGGCGGTTCAGGTCAATGTCGAAATCATGCGGACATTCGTGCGTCTCAGAAGGATGCTGGCCGCGCATACAGTACTGGCCCGAAAGCTGGAAGACCTGGAAAAGAAATACGATGTTCAGTTCAAGGTGGTATTCGACGCCCTGCGCAAGCTCATGAGGCCGACCGAGCACACGAAAGTCCTGGGCGTCGGATTCAAGCCCAAGAAGGAATGACCCGGTCCGACATTCCCACACTCGTTGGGATTCCTGCTCGAACCTGACCCGGTTCAGCCGCAGAGCCGGAATCAAAACCGGCGGGTGGGCAGGCCCCCGCCGGCTGTCC
>JAUWNN010000089.1 GCA_030612625.1 Caldifarciminota bacterium | reverse complement strand
GGTACACACCGGCACTCAAGCTTCGCAGGTTCATAGGGTGACACCCTTGCGCTGCGCAGGGTGTCACCCTGATGCGCTTGACCGCCCGCCCCGCAACATCATAGATGGCGATATTCACCGGCCCGGGTCTCGGCAGGGTGTAGCGCAGGGTCACGAAACCACCTGCAAGCGGATTCGGAGAAATCCAGAATCCAAAATCTGAAATCCCAAATCCACCTCTGCCCATCACTCCGGAACGGTTAGCGGTAAGCGGTGAGCCGTAGGCGGGTATCATGTACCGCCACATCTCGCGCGTCTTGTTGCCTTTGAGCGCGAAGAACGCTCCGCTGCCGTGGCTCACGATGTCGGCTCCGTACTTGACCCGTCGCTTCCGGCCGGTGGTCGCAGTGTAGTTCGGCACTGTGTCCAACTCATGCCAGGAGTCTGCTGCCGGCGTATACCTGAAGAACTGCTGGGTATTGCCACCTTTGAGCGCATAGATTTCGTCGTCGTACCAGGCTCCGCACCCGCCGTCCTTGGACTTCTTCTTTTTCATCCGGCCGCTGTGCAACCCTTCAAGCGGCATGCCTTTCAGCTTGTTGCCGGACCAGGAGTCACCCACGATGTTGTACTTCCAGAGTTCATGATAGGTCCCGTCGTGATACTTGGCCTTGTGCGCATACAGGTAATCCGCACCGTCGTACACCAGCCAGGAGCCTTTGTCCCACTTTGCGCGAGTGCCCTCTGGCGCTTCGGCCAGGGTATCCCATTTCGAAGTCACAACATTGAACCGGTAGAACTCGGTCTTGTAACCCTTCAAGAGGTAGACATAGTCATCGCCATCTTCCTCAGCTGGCACAAAAGCCAGATCAGTGCCGCCTTTCACTTTCTTACGGTAGTTGCCGAGCGGCACATCATTAAGCTCGTGCCAGGAGTCGCCATCTACAAAGTACTTCCAGAAGCCGAGCGTATTGTTGCCCTGGGTTACATAAATGTGGTTGTCGCCATCGCTGACACCCTTGGAGCCCTTCCTGGGCACCTTTCTGGCCCATTTCGGGTTCGGATGGGTCTGATAAGGCATCCCGGTCAACTCGGTCCAGGAGTCACCAAGGGGGTCGTAGCGGTAGAAGTCGGTAGTCTTGTAACCCTTGGCAGCGTAGACGTAGCCATCGTCTTTGTTGAACGCGAGCCAGCCACCGCGCTTGACCGATTTGGGCTCAGGCATCGGTTTGCATTCATGCCAGCCACCAGGCCAGGGCGGAATGGTGCTCACCGCAAAGCTCCACTTGGGACTGAAATAGAGTCCCCAACCTGCAACATTCTGTGCCTGGCAGTGCCACCAGTACTCGGCATCAGGCAGAGGGACATCCACTATCCAGGAATTGGAGGCGACAAAGCCCTCGGCAACCAGAACGTAGGTTTCGCTGTCAAAAACCTGGAAGTGATACTGGACGGCATCGAGAATCGGTTCCACTTCCAATTCCGGCGTCGGGGTAGCTACGGTGCTGCCGTTTGGCGGTAGTTGGGGCACAGGTGGTTCGGGAAGCCCGCTGACGCTCACTGTGAAGCTCCACTTGGAACTGAAATACGGTCCCCAGCCACCCACATTCTGTGCCTGACAGTGCCACCAGTACTCGGCATTAGGTAAAGGGATATCGACTATCCAGGAGTTGGAAGCAGTACTCCCCTCGGTAACCAGAACGTAAGTCTCGCTGTCAAAGACCTGGAAGTGATACTGAGTCGCGTCAGGTACTAACTCCCCCTCCCATTCCGGCGTCTGAGTGGCTACGGTGCCGCCGTCCGGCGGCGCAGTCGGCGTCGGCTCAGGAGGAGGCACAGCGACCCTGAAGCTCCAGCGCGGGCTGAAGAATGGCCCCCAGCCGCCGGCATTATGCGCCGCGCAGTCCCATTCGTAGGTTTCACCGTTTGTCAGGGCCGGAGTGGTCCAGGAGTTGGTACCAACGTTGTTGTCCTCGTGAAGTATGCTGCCACCGTGCCAGACCCGGAAATGGTACTTGTCAACACCGGCCACCGACATCGCGTCCACTTCCAGGGTCGGGGTCAGCGTAGCCACATCTTCACCGTCTGGCGGCGAAATCGGCGTTGGCTCAGGAGGAAGCAGGCTGACTGTGAACAGACTGTCTATCCAGTCATTCGCGGGCTGGACGTCTCCGAACACATACACCGAGCACCGGGTGGTCCAGAGACCTTGCTCAGTGCCGACATTGTGGTCCGGGAAGGTAAGGGTGACTTGTTGTCCCACTTCCAGGGGGTCAGCATCGATGAACCGCCGGTATACTTCATGGTCAGTTGGGTCGTTCATGATGAACCAGGCCCGGAACGGCGTATTGACATCCCCGTAGTTCTGGACCGTAGCTCGTGGCGTTACGTCTTCGCCAGGTTCAACCCAGCCTGTGGGCGCGACGATGCTGCTGACTCCAATGTCTACCATTTGTCCCGTGGGTATCGTGGTGAAGTGCCAAACCCCCGAGGAGGCCGAGCCGCCGGCGTTCTTTGCCTCTATCTTCCAGTAGTAGGTCTGGTTGTTACTGAGTCCGTCATAATAGTACCAGGTTCCGGTTTCGGTTCCGACAACATCGCCCGGTCCGGGCGGCCCGCCCAACTTGAGATAGACATCATAATCCTCTGCGCGGGCAGCGGTGTACCAAGTGAGATACCCGGCAATCGGCTGGTTGACAGCGCCGTCGGCCGGCTGGTGGAGAACCGGCGGGTCCGGCGCTTCGATGATGGTCGTGAAGTCAAAGTGGGCATTGCATTCGGTGTTGCCCCCAGGGTTGACTGCTATGACTTTCCACCAGTACTTCGTATCGTAGGTGACATGTCCGGTGTAGGGCAATTGAGTGGTGGGGTGGGGTACGGTGCCGATTTTAGTGGTCGGGTTGGAATGGTCGTCGAGATAAACGTCATAACTGGTGGCGTTGGTAGAAGTCTCCCAAGTCAGGTCGCCGGTAACAGATACCCCGGTCGCACCGTCGGTTGGCAAGAGGAGGTCGAACTCTCCGGGCGGGGATGACAGGGTTCCGACTATGCCGGTGCCGCCGGCAAAGCTCCCGGCGTCAGGGTAACCAATAAACACCCGGTCAACGTCAATCCCGGCCGAAGACAAAGGAACCGACCTGGCGTTGTTGAATACGCTTTCTGCCCCATAGGTGATTACTTTGCCCTGAGGACCGCTGGTCGTTGCGACAATAGCTGTGCCCGGCAGGGAACCTCCCCAGTTTCCATATGCGACGACCGCGTGGGTGGCATCAAGACCGGCTGCCGACACCCAGCCAACACTACCGGTCATGTTGAATGGGTACTCTGAACCGTAGCTGATATTGTCCCAAGCTATTTGGGCAACGATTGCCGAACCGTAATCAGGAGTGAAATCATTATCGGTGTAGGCGATGAGTGCATGGGTAGGGTCAAGACCGGTAGCGGAAACCCGGAAAGTCAAGCCGTAATTAAATACTTGTTCTGGGCCAAAAGCGATGCTGGTGCCGCCGGAGACCACTGCAATTATAGCTGTTCCATAATTCACCGTCGGGCCTTGTTCGTCCCGGTAAGCGATGAGTGCCCGGACACCATCAATCCTGGTAGCAGAAATTTGCGGGGTGCTGTTGTGGTTGAATATGGTCTTGCCGTAAAAAGTGATGCTGTGAGTGTAGCGCCGTGCAATAATAGCATAACCGTTGAGATTCATTGTGTGTGCCTGGTAGGCAATCAGAGCACAGTGTTGGTCGAGAGCGGCAGCGGAAATATGGGTTGCAGACAGGTTACTCTCGAAATTATACTCGCTGTAAAAGGTAATAACATCACCCGAAACCTGACCGATAACAGCACAGCCAAACTCATCGCCCGGGCCCGACATACTGGCTTTCTTGTAAGCAATAAGCACGTACTCGTTATCCAGAGCAGTAGCAGATATGTAGCTGGTGCCCATGGTGCCGCCGGCAGTGAACTCGGCCTCGGGCCCGTAGCCGATTACGTTGCCGCTGCTGATAGTGGCAATGACCGCCTTGCCGGCATTGCCGGAGCTGTAAGCGATGAGCACGTGGCTGTCGTCAAGCCTGGTCGCGGAAATCCCGTTGGCAGATGGATTGAACACAGCTTCGCTACCCCAGGTAATAGTTGGGTCATCCAGTTCTGCAACAGGCCCTGCGTGTACGGCAACTGCAAGCAGAATGCACAAGCCGGTAATCACACAGCATCGTCGAAACATAAAGCCTCCTTTTTTCGGCAGCGGAGCAACAAAGGAATCGTACCCCGGTGTGCCGTTGTCAACCTCAGCCTATCTAGCGATTACAACCTTCCCGGCACAGACCGAATCCGGACCGGAAAGGCTGACGAAGTATATCCCGGATTTCATTCTCTGTCCATCGTTGTCCCTGCCGTTCCAGACCACCCTGGCAAACGGAGAACGATGGTCTGAGACGGGCAGAGCTCGAACCAGCCTGCCCGCGCAGTCGTGTATCAGAACGGACTGCGCCGTTGTCACGCACTCCGGTAACCTGATTTCCGTCCTTGCGCTGAACGGATTGGGAACTGCAATCAATCCGGGCTCGCAGCCCGCAATCTCAGAGACCTCCCGGATACTGACGCCGGGCAGCCGGCCCCATGAGTACAGCCCGCAGCCCCTTGTTCCGACAATCAGAGCAAGGCTGTCATCCTTCCGCTTCGCGTCAATGCACCAGACCGCGGTATTGACCGGCCATCGGCCTGCGTTGGACATCAGGGTCCAACTGTCCCCACGGTTCGTGCTCTGGTACATTTCTCCTGCGTAGAATCCGTCGGTGAGCGACAGGTAAATATCCCCGTTTGACGGGTCGGCTGCGACGCCCCGAATCGTACCCGCGCCCTGGAATCCGCCCAGATTCGTGTCCCAGTTATTCCCGCCATCGGTGCTGCGAACCAGGCCATGGCGAGACGTTGATGCATAAATGACATTCGGGCTCAAGGGGTCATAGGTCAGATTCGCGCATCCTGAGCCGCCCGAGCCATCAATGAACACAATCTCCCAGGTACTACCCTGGTCTGTGCTGCGGTAGATTCTGGTCTGCCCGCCCATCGGCCCGGTATTGGCCGCCAGCATCGTATCTGCGGAAAGCGGGTGAATCGCCACGTGGTAGAACTGACCGACGAGGGTTTTGCTCCAGGTAACACCCGAGTTATCGCTGACATGGACGCCATACGCTGAGACGGGATTTGTGGCCCCTGCGACGAGCACATTCGGTGAGACCGGGGAGATGGCGATAGCATCGACATCAAGACCATACAGTGATGTCATGTTCCAGTTTGCACCGGCATCAGTGGATTTGTGAACCGCACCGTTCCAAGAAGACGCGATATACATCTCTTGGCGGTTCTGGGGGTTTATAGCCAAATCTTGCACCCGCGACTGGGTCGAATCGGTCAGTCTGGTCCAATCGTGTCCTCCGGGCGTAACCCGCCACAGGTTTCCGGCCATAGCGCTGGTGTAGATATAGCCGGATGTCGTGTCGTACTGAACGAAATCCTGGAGTTGAGCGCCGGGAATATGAGGAGCCGACCAGCTCGTGCCGCGGTCTGTTGAGTAAAGGACACCGACCCAGGGAATCCCTACAAAGATATTACTGCCGTTTGTCGGGTCGACCGCGACCGTCCGGGCGTAAGGGACATAGTGATAGTCGGATGTGGGCAGGACCAGTTCGGTCCAGTTCTCACCATAATTGGTGCTCTTCCAGAGAACCGCACCGAATGTCTGCTCGGCTTCGCCCGCCACCCAGATATTGGCCGGGTTCTGCTGGTCGAGCGCTATGCCCGACATCGTTCTATTAACCGAATGTCTGGCAGTCCAGTTGACCCCGCCGTTGGTGGACTTGTACACCACATTCGTACCGGAGCCGTCATGGGAAAGCGCATACATCCTCGAAGTCGTGACCGGGTCGATTTCCAGCCGGGTGTAGTGGCCGGTCGGCACCTGGGTCGAAATCAGAGTCCAGTTCACTCCTTCATCAGTGCTGCGAAAGATGCCGGTATTCTTATCATAAGCAATCACCGTGTCCGGGCCAGATGGGTCGAACTTGACGCAATAGATATACCCGGGCTTGTTGAAGCTCCAGCTTGTCCCGCCGTCGGTCGATGAGTAAATCCCGGTCGTTGTGCCGATGATGAGCCGGTCATGATTCCGCGGGCTGACCGCGGTCTCCCAGGATGTGACGCCGCTCAGTATCCGTTCCCAGTTCCCGCCCGAATCAGTTGACTTGTACAGGCCGTCTGAATTGCCGGTATACAGGATTGCATCGTCTGTGGGGTCGATTGTAACCGTCAGGAAGCCAGGGTTTCCGCCAGGCATCCCGAGGCCGTCCCGGGCTGGAAACCAGTTTGAACCACCATCGGTCGATTTGAACAGGCCACCAAAGAAGTCCACGGCATAGATTTCATTGGGGTTGCCAGCACTGACAGCGAAGTCCCTGATGTCGGCCCCGGACGGGCCGTTGAGCGAAACCCATTCTTCGGCTACAACGGCGGATGCCGCACCGACCAGCAACGCCAGAAGCAATCTCCCGGCTCGACTAGAAACAGGCATATGCACAGAGTTTCCTTTCTACTTCCCGAGAATCACAGCCCGCTCAGCAGCACTTCGACCCGCTGAAACCAGGCGCACAATATACACGCCGTTGCTGATTCCGCCGGCGTCGAACTCGATTGACCCGGCTCCTTCTGCTCTTGCACAATAGATGGTCTTCATCCTGCGGCCGCTGACATCACACAGGTCAATCCGGACAGGTCCTGCGTGCGGAACAGAAAAGACAACTCGCCCGGACCCGACCACTGGGTTCGGAACGACCGACAGTGTCGGCCAGGCACGGCAGTTCGAGCCGGGTCTGGATTCCCCCACCCCGACCAATCCTGACGAATCAGCCTTAATCATCCACGCATCAAAACTGGGCGTGGCATAAGTGTATGAACAGCCGAACCCGATGCCCCCACCATCAGCCGTGGGCTGGACACAGGTGATGTGGTCCCAGCCTGACCTGGTTATATCTCCCCAACTGTCCTGCCACCGCACATTGCCGGCCGAATCGGTCTGCAGCATCCAGCCGTCACCATCATTTGCATCATCGGTCCCACCGAGCAGATAACCGCCACCAGGCGCATTCCGGACAGAAACCAGTGACCCGCCGGTTCCGTTATGACCCGGATATGCCTTTGCCCAGACCGAATCACCCGAAGAACTTATTTTCACAAGCCAGCCGTCTTTCTGGTTTCCCGGGTTGGCGCTGTATGAATATGTGTAACCGGCGATAATGTAGCCATGGTCCGGTGTTTCCGCTACGTCATTTCCAGCTTCACCCCATGCGCCCATGCCGCCTCCCATAATCCTGGTCCAAAGCGTATCTCCGGTGGAACTCGTTCTCAACAGCCAGAGATAGCGATTGCTGAGTGTGGTGTACCCGGTGATGATGTATCCACCATCTGAGGTCTTGTCCACGCCGGATGCCAGGTCCATGCTTGACTTGGCGTATACCTTCTCCCATTCCTTGTTGCCCAGGCTGTCGGTCTTGGCCAGATACAGATACCCGGTATTACATGCCCAGCCGGCCTTGCCCGCAATGAAATAACCGCCGTCATCGGTAAGCTCGATATCATAGCCGGTGCACTTGATAAGCGTGGGCTGGTCACTGATGAATTTCCGGTCCCATTCGAGGTATCCGAGCGAATCGGTTTTGACAAGATAAAGCCAGCAGGTGTCGTCCATATAGTAGGAGCCCGTGATGATGAATCCATGGTCCGGCGTTTCCTTGACGCTCTCACCGTATTTCGCCCTGTCATTGTTCCTGTAGAACCTGTGCCAGATTTCATTTCCAAGGGTATCAACTTTAAGCAGCAGTATCTCGTGGCTGCTTGAGGTCGTGCGATACCCGCAATAACCACAGCCGACATAGTTGCCGTCAGACGCCACTATACCGTGGTGCAACTCTTCCCGGCTGTGCCATCCGCCTTCCCACTGGTAGTGCTTCATCCAGTTCAGGGTCCCGTATGCGGGGGCCGCTGCCATGGCTACCAGAATGAGTGTCCGGACTATCCTCCGGATTTGGTTATTCATGCTTGTTCTCCTTTACTAATGGCGCTTGCGCAGACCAACTGCGGGTTGCCCGGTAGCGTCATTTCGGCCGCCTTCATTTTCCTTCAGCACGTCCTTCACATCTGTGCCCTCTGCCCAGATGTGCTCGAAACCGCCTCTGACGACAGTGACAATGGAAGGATGCCTGGAGAGAAATACGGTAACGTCTTTTTCTTGAACCGCCAGTGTGAAACTAGCCAGATTATCATCGACGACAACCATGCTCATAGGCAGGTTCTTCACAGCTCTTCCCTGTTCACCCGCCTGCACTACCTTTTGCACGTAGGCCGCGAACTGCCGGTTCCGGAAGTAGCGGTCCTCGTACAGACAGCGTATTCTGATGCCCTTTTTCAGAAGCGCCTTTTCCTGTTTCACCGTGGTTTCCATTTCCTTCCGGTCCGGGGTTACGGCTCCCTTGTAGACCACGAGTATTTCGTTGCGGGCTTTCCGATACGCTCTCTCCAGGACTTCTCGAATCTGCCGTCCCTTGAGGACCTCAAAGAACTCCGTGGGAAGCATTTCCTTCTTGCGCCGACGGTGAACCTCGGCCAGTTCCTTTACCGCCTTTGTCTTGGCCTGGAGTTTCTCCTTCTCCGCCTTCAGCACGTCCCGGAAGGCAACAACAGGTGAGACTGCGGAATACCTGTTGACCTTTCCCCGGTACTCGACGCACATCCCTCTGCTGGTCAGCTTCTTGAGAGCAAGATAGACCTGGGGTCTCGGCACTGAAACCATGTCGGCCAGTTCACCGGCTTTGGCCCGGTGTATCTTGACGAGTGCGCCGTACACCTCCGCTTCGTAGTTGGCGAGGCCAAGGACGGTCAGACGCTCTCTGATGCTCATGGCAATCGACCTCGGCATTCCGGTATTGTGCGTGTCACGTGTGTCAGTATACGACTGCCTGACACTCTGTCAAGCGAGTATTTCGTGCGGGTCCTTACGTGAGGCAACGGGGCAAAGGCCGTCGGACGCTTTGCGCCATCCACAGCCAACACCCATCAGCAGCCGGCGATATGGACTGCGGGAGCCCTTCGGCGAGTGGCGAGTTCTGAGTGAATGCGGAAGATTGCCGCGTCGGGCGCATCGGCTGCGCCCTCCTCGCAATGACAGACGGGGAGACCCTTCGACGCGCGGAGCCTGTACTGAGGGAATCGAATGTGCTTGCTCAGGGTAACACGGAGTGTCATTTTGGAAATAGGGACAGCGACTATTTTCGGGCTAGTTAGGGACAACCACCTATTTCCGTCCGCCGCGCGCACAGCCACTGACACGAACCACAAAGATAGTCGCAGAACCCCTCACCCCAGCCCTCTCCCGCAAGGGGCGAGGGAGCGAGAAGGACCGCCCTCCGATTTCCGATTGTCGACTACTCACGGCTAATGGCTGACCGCTGAAGGCCGGAAGACTGCCACGCTGCGCTCGCAGCGACCTTCGGTCGGATTGCCACGGCTGCGCCGAGGTGACATCCATTGATGTCACCCTGAGTGAGTCTGACGAATCGAAGGGTCTCCAGCGCCCGAGATGTTTCGACGGAGTTTACCCTGAGCGGCGCTGCGAGATTCTTCGCTTCGTGAGCCGTCCGACGGCACCTGCCTCCGGCCGAGCAGAATGCCGGAAGCGAAGGGCTCAGAGTGCCAGGAAGTGAAGGGCTCAACATGACAAACCGCCCGCAGAGCAGAATGACAGAACGGCGCAGGCTCTCAATGACATGACCGGAGAGACCCCTCCGCTTCGGTCGGGGTGACAGTTCCTGTCTCTTGGCGGTCTTGGCGTTCTTGGCGGTTAATCGAATTCCGAATGACGAGTGTCGAATGAAAGACAGCGGAGGATTGCCGTAGTCGCTTCGCTCCTTCGCAATGACAGCGGGATGTGCAGTTTTGCCTTTTGCACTCTGCCTTCTGACTTCTGTTCTTCTTTGTGCTCTTGGTGCCTTTGTGTTTAGGTCTGAGTTCTACGCTCTGCCGAACATCCGCTTGAGCCGCAGCTTGATCACCAGGAAAAACGCCCGCCAGATTATCCTCTTGTTCATCTTGGACTCACCGGCATGGCGCTCGGTGAACACAATCGGCGTCTCCTTGATTCTCAACCCCTTGCGCCAGATTGCGAAGTCAATCTCAATCTGAAACCCGTAACCGTCTTCCTTGAGCTTGTCCAAATCAATCAGTTCGAGCGTGAACCTCCGATACGCCTTGAACCCGGCGGTCAGGTCCCGAATCGGACACCCGGTCACTTTCCGCGCATACATGCACGCGCCGAACGACAGAAGAAGCCGCTTCATCGGCCAGTTCACAACAGAGACCCCGCTGCAGTAAAGGGACCCGATAACAAGGTCATAATCCTGAAGCAGCCGAATCATCTCCGGGATTTTCTCAGGCGGGTGGGAGAAATCCGCATCCATCTCAAAGCAGTAATCAAAGCCTTTCTCAAGCGCATACTTGAAACCCCGAATATACGCTGTGCCCAGACCCAGCTTGGCCGGACGCCGAATCAGGTGAACCTTCGGGTTCTGCTCGATAAAGCGCTCGATCATGTCCCCGGTTCGGTCCG
>JAUWNN010000133.1 GCA_030612625.1 Caldifarciminota bacterium | reverse complement strand
GCTGCCTGGGGTGGCGCGGGGGGCGGACCCGCGCGCGCCGCATCACCGGGTTTGGGGGTGGTGGGGTTAGTTATTTCTGCGCGGGGGGGCCGGCCGCTTCCCAAGTCTCTGCCCAGGTTTACCAGGCACCGGACTTGCCGGTATGATGGATGTCGTGGTGGAACATCGGCCATGCGGTCTGGGCCAGGGTTCCGGTAGCGCGGCCCGCGATAGCGAACACTCCGTCGTATCCCGAAGCGATATAGATAATGCCATACTGGTCAATTACCGGTGAGGGCAGGAGGTCGTCCACTCCGAAGCGCCGCTGTCCGGGGTTACGCTTGCCGGGCACGGGGACCTGGAGCGCAACACTCCAGGCGACGGTGCCATTTTCGCGCACCGCATACATCGTGTCGTTCTCAGCCGCGACGTAGATGATGCCGTCCGCGCACAGGGCCGGGGTGGAAGAGACGTCCGAGAGCGTAAGCTCGACCGGCCAGTTCGGGACCGGCTGGCCCGTGGCACCGAGACGGTACATGGCACCATCGTCCGCGCCGAAGTAGATGCTGCCGTCAGCACCGATGACCGGTGAAGATATGATGCTGGTCGGCGGGATGATTTCGTATGGGGGCCAGGCCTGGCTGCCGTTTGCGGTTATAGCGTACATCTTGCTCTGTTCGGTACCGACATACACAGTGCCGTCCGAGCCGATGGCGGGCGAGCAGGTGATATTGCCGTGGGTGTTGAACACCCAGTTCACCGAGTGGTCCGGAGCGAACGAGTACACATACCCTGAGTCGTCACAGACAATCAGGTTTCCGCTCGGGCCGAGCACCGGCGAGGCGTTCAACTCTTCCCTGAGCGGATAGCTCCACACCTCAACGGCACCGGTGCCGTCGTCTCGGAGCTGCTGGATGTGCCAGTTCTCACCACCAACGTAGATGTGGTTGCCGTCTATTGCCGGTGTTCCGCCCATATCGTCGCCCGACAGGGTATCCGGGAATTGCCACTTCATCTGGCCGGCAGTGTTATAGGCGTAGACCGCGCCGTTTTCATTGCCGATGAATACGGTTCCGTCTGCGCCAATCGCGGGCGAACAGTTGAACGGCTCGAAATCTTCTTCCCCGGTCTGGTAGAGGATTTCGGCCTGGTAAGCGTCAATCGCGGCAAGATAGCCGTTGGTGATGCCAATCACCACCGAGGGTCTTGTTTCGCCTCGGCTGTTCAACACCGGGGCAAGCGCGGGTGAGGAGACGATTTCATCGCCGAACAGGATACCCCAGATGACCGTGCCTTCACCGACTACCTGGAACGTTTTGACATCTGACGTTTCGGATACAGCGCCGAACTGGTCCCGGGCGATGACCCGCAGACTGAAAGTGCCCTCAGCGCTGTAGCGCCATGAGTCCATTACCGGAATGCCGTGTGGGTTGAACGATGTCCAGTCTGAGGAACCGCCGTCGCCCCAGAAGAACTTGTACTGGACGTTGTCGCCGTCCGGGTCCCAGGCGTTGCCGTAGAACCGGTAGTGCGGGCCGTTCTTAATGCCCCGGTTCGGACCGGTGAGCGTGGGCTTGCCGGGCGCGGTGTTTGTCTTGTTTGCGAAGAACACCTTTGGTGGTGAGGTGTCTGAAACGGCCGAGTCCTTGTCCATTGCCACGGCCCGGACATACTTCACCCCACGCTTGAAATACGTCACACTGTCGGTTACACCAGTGCCGCTGGGTGCGAGTGCGCCCCAGTACGAAGTGCGACCATCCTCTCCCCAGATAAACTGGATGCGGACCGAATCGCCGTCCGGGTCAGTAGCTGATGTTGAGAACGCCTGATATTCATTGACCCAACCGGTGTCCGGCCCGGTCGGGGTCTCGGGTGGGTCGGGTGGATTGTTCACGGAACTGCCGACAGTAACATGGACCAGGTGGGTGTCGGACCAGGCAATAGAGAGAAGCCCTCTTGAGTCCTTGGCCCGTGCCCGGACAGCATAGAACCCGGTGTCGGTCCAGGCGTGTCCGACCGACACCGTATCACCTGAGGCCGAGAAGTCGGTTGTGTCATAGCCATCGTCGGCCCAGTCGAAGATGTAGAGTACCTGGTCCCGGTTCGGGTCAGTCGTGACAGTCAAATAGCTGGCCGTTGAGTCTCGGGATAATGAACCCGGGCCGGCCGGCTTTGTCGGAATATCCGGGGGTTTGTTCTTGCAGCCGACCGCAAGCACCAGAACGGCAAACAGAACAGATACTAAGGCCAGATTCTTACGCATACTTCCTCCCTGGTAAGTTTTACCGAGACAAACCTTTCCAAAATACAGGCATAAGGATACCCGAAACGGTAAGCCGAGTCAATAGCGCCCCTTGGTCGTTCTGAGGCCCTTCACTTCATGTCATGCTGCTCTGCCGGAGGCAGGTGCCGTCGGACGGCTCACGCAGCGAAGCATCTCTCATGGTCGTTCAGGGTAAACTCCGCCGAAGAATCTCAACCGCCAAGAACGCCAAGAATTGTATCACTGCGAGGACCGAAAGACCGTTCCTTTGTCTGCCCGGGCTGTTTCCGACCTTTGCTTGCCACTTGATTCCTTGAATCCTGGAACCTTCGAATCCTTCTTCCGCCGGAGCCTGCCGGCTTGATTTACGGCCGGTTTTGGCTAGATTGTATGGCTATGGATAAGAAGAGCGAAGACAGTCCAGGAAAAAAGCTTTTCTGCGATGCAATGCTCGGCAAGTTGAGCCGCGAGCTACGGGCTATCGGGGTTGATGTGGAATACCAGCGGGGCCGGAGCGGGATGCTGATTTACCGGAAGGCACGGGCCCAGGACCGGGTGTTTCTGACCCGTAGCACCCGGCTGCGCGAACTGCCCGGGGTTTTCTTTATTACCAGTCAGGAGCCGTCCGAGCAACTGGCGCAGGTGAAAAGTTATTTCGGGATTGCGGTGGCTCCGGACCGGCGGCTCAACCGCTGCCTGGAATGCAACCTCCCGCTGGAGAAGATCACCCGGGAGCAGGCGCGGCCCGCAGTTCCTTTTTTCATCTACCAGATTCATTACCAGTTCCAGCGGTGCCCGAAGTGCAAGCGGGTATTCTGGCCGGGCAGCCACACAAAGGATATGGCAAAGCGGGTGCTGCCCGGCAGCGTTGGGCGCCCCCGGCCCCGCAAGCCCAGGCCCAGATAGGATACTGAACAGCATACCGGTGTGGTCATTCGTGAACAGCATACAGGGATTCAACAAACGGAGGTAACAGAATGGCGGTTGCGTTAGATGGCACAAATCTGAAGATTGAGGATTTGGTTCGGGTGGCCCGATTGGGTGAAAAGGTTGAACTGACTGCAGATGCGCGGCAGCGGATTCAGGCGTGCCGCGATTTTGTGGAAGATAAGATTGCGGAAAAGGCGGTGATGTACGGCATTACCACCGGCATCGGCGAGCTTTCCGAAGTTGCGCTGCCTTCGGACCAGATTAAGAAGTTCCAGCGCTATCTGGTGTACAGCCATTCGGCCGGGTGTGGGGTTCCGTTGCCGATTGAAGTGGTGCGGGCCGCAATGTGCTCGCGCGTCAACGTCCTGGCCAAGGGGCATTCCGGGATTCGGCTGGTTGTGGTTGAGACTCTTGTCCAGATGCTCAATAAAGGTGTGACACCGATAGTGTTTGACAAGGGTTCGGTGGGCGCGTGCGGCGATTTGTCACCGATGAGCCAGATGGCAATCGTGCTCCTGGGTGAAGGCGAAGCCTATTTCCAGGGCAAGCGGATACCGGGTAAGGAGGCGATGGACAAAGCCGGGGTCCCGATTATTGAGTTTGAGGCCCGGGACGGGCTGGCAACAATCAACGGTTCAAACATGACCGCGGGTTATGGAACGCTTCTGCTTCATGAGGCGGAGCGGTATTTCAAGAACACAGAAATCGCACTGGCGCTTACCCTTGAAGTGCTCAATGCCAACATGGCTGCGTACGATGAGCGGATTCACAAAGTGCGCGGTTATCCGGGCGCGGTCGCGTGTGCTGAGAATGTCCGGCGCCTGGTGCAGGATTCCGGAATGCTCGACCAGCCCGGGAAAAAGGTGCAGGATGCTTACAGTCTGCGTTCCTCCCCGCAGGTGGTTGGTGCGGTCAAGGACGCTCTGAAATGGGAGCGGTACATGTTCGATATCGAACTGAACGGCGCGGGCGACAACCCGCTGTTTTTCCCAAAGGACAAGATGTATCTGACCGGCGCCAATTTCCAGGGGACCCCGCTCGGCATTGCGCTCGACCTGCTGGGCGCGAACATCACGATGATTGCGGTTCTGTGCGAGCGGCGCACCAACCGGCTGATGAACCGCAACCTTTCATCCGGCCTGCCGGCGTTCCTGACCAGGGGCGCCGGGATGATGTCGGGCCTGATGCTGACCCAGTACACCCAGGGAATGCTGATTTGTGAGAACCGGATACTTTCTGCGCCGGCTTCAACCGGCTCAATTCCGGCCGCGGCCGACCAGGAAGATTTCGTTTCGATGGCTTTCACCGCAGCGCTCAAAACCGCCCAGATTCTGAAAAACGCCTGGTATGTTGTTGCTATTGAGCTGCTGGCCGGTGCTCAGGCGGTCGAATTCCGCAAGCCCTTGAAACCGGGCAAAGGAACCCAAGTGGCTTATGATGTCATCCGCAAGCATGTCAAGAAAATGGAAGAGGACCGGCCGGTCCAATACGACATCAATCGACTGACCGAAGTTGTCCGCTCGGGTGAGCTGCTCGAGGCGGTCGAGAAGGAAGTCGGTCCGCTCTCGTCCTGAGACGCTTGTACGTCAAGCGGTTTTCCGAATGCAAGGAGATTCCGGCCGGGGACCATACCCGGCTGCGGGAACTGCTCCATCCTGACCGGGACCCGATAGAGGCACGATACTCGCTGGCGATTGCCCGGCTCGGGCCGGGTGAGAAGTCGCTTGCTCACCGGTTGAAACAGAGCGAAGTGTACTACATTATCAAGGGCCAGGGGATGATGCATGTCGGTCGTGAATCTGCTCGGGTCAAGGCCGGGGATGCGGTCTACATACCGCCTGATGTGGTGCAAAGGCTTGAGAATACGGGTCGTGAAGTTCTGGAGTTCGCCTGCATCGTGGACCCGGCGTGGCAGCCGGAAGGCGAAGAAGTATTCGGGTCCGGATAAAAACTCGGGCCCGGCGCTGCAGCGCCAGGCCCTCAGGTGAGATTCTCTCTCAGGAATCCTGAAACCTGTAGCTTAATTATACAAGGATAAACCGGCCGGTTCAAGTCGGATTTGGGAAGAAGCTTTGCCGGTTGACTTTCGGAGGCTGACCAATAGAATTGACAGCTATGTTAACCACTTTGCGCAAGCGCACCCGGCTTATCATGATTATTGTGGCGGTCGGGTTTATCGGCGGGTTCCTGCTGGGCGGGACCCTGTGTCAGGTCATCCAGAGTCGTGTCAGCGGTGAAGAAAACAGGTTTCTGGCAAAGGGAATCATCGGTCAGGTCGGGGACCATAAAATTACCACCAACGAATACCGGAACGCGGTTGCCTACACGACCGATAAGTACCGTGAGGAAAACCAGTTGCGCGACCTGACAAACGAGGATTACGCCCAGATTGAAACACGGGCCTGGAGTTTCCTGATTTCGGAGATTACCTGGGGCAAACTGCTTCAGCGGTGCAAAGTGCAAATCAGCGAGCAGGAGATTATCGAGATAATGAAGGCGAATCCGCCCGAAGAGCTGCGCACCAACCCGGAGCTTCTGGACTCGGCCGGCAATTTCGACCAGGACAAGTATCTGGAAGTCATGAATAACCCCCAGAACCAGGCATACTTTGCCAATTACTTCCGGGAACTGGCGCAAATGCTGCCTAAGGAAAAGTTCCGCATTGACGTGGTCAACAGTTACCGGGTGCCAGGCCCTGAGATTGCCGAGGCGCTGCTTGTGACCAATGGTCAATGGAAAGTTACGTCGCTCTATTTCGGGCCGCGGCTGTTGACCGAGAAGGTTGAGCCGACCGAAGAAGAAGTCCTGGCCTATTATAAAGCCCATCTTAAAGATTTCCGCACCCGGGAAACAAGACAACTGCGTTATGTGAAATTCCCGCTGGCAGTTTCCTCAGAAGACTCGGCCGAAGCCGAGGAGACTATTCAGCGGGCGTTCAGCCAGCTTGAGGCCGGAGAGGAGTTCAACCTCACGATGCTGGACTACAGCGACCTGAAGGCTGATACCACATCGGCTTTCTTCCTGCGCGAGCGGCT
Source organism: Caldifarciminota bacterium (assembly GCA_030612625.1). Lineage (GTDB taxonomy): Bacteria > Hydrothermota > Tepidihabitantia > Tepidihabitantales > Tepidihabitantaceae > UBA3079. Next base: position 2,109 of record JAUWNN010000133.1, on the reverse strand, counting down.
TGATAAGGCCACCGACACCGTTATCAGCAAGCTCGAGCCGGGCCGGCACAGCAAACCTTTCCTTACCGACTACGGCTGGCAGATTGTGATTCTGGACAGTGTCCGTCAGGACTCACTTGCCCTGCGCCGGATTCTGGTGCGTGTCAAAATGGATGCCGAAGCCGCGGCCGCGGTCCGGGATGCGGTGCGCGACTTCATAGAGCGGACAAAAGAAGAGGATTTTGATTCGGTTGCAACGAATACGGACCTGACAGTAATGCGGGCACGGCCGATGGTTGACCAGAAGCCGAATCTTGCCGGGCTCAACCTGTCTTCCCCTTCCCAACTGGTTAATTGGGCAAAACAGGCCAGACAGGGGCAGGTGATGGACGCGCCGGTGCGCGGCCCGGACGGATTCTATGTCTTCGAGCTCTCTGAGCTGAAACCGGCTGAAACCCAGGAGTTTGAGCAGGCCAAAGACCCGGCGTCCTGGCGGGTGCGTCAGGAAAAGGAGAAGCAGGTCTGGCTTGCCCAGGCGAACCAGGTGGCTGATGAAATCAGGGCCGGCAAGAACCTGGAGCAGTATGCGGCCGAGAACGAGAATGTGGAGCTGACCAGCGAAGAGTTCAGCGGACTCTTTGACTGCCGCCGGCGCAAAGGGCCCGAGTTCGCCGGTACGGTTCTTGCGCTTGAACCCGGACAAACCTCGGGAGCTATTGAGACCAACTGGGGAGCGTTCATCATCCGCTGCGACAGCCGGCAAGAGGCCGGCACCATGACTACCCAGACTTTCCTGCAGCAGCGGCAGCAACAGATTGCCCAGGAAGTCATGCAGGGACTCTTGAAGGAACCGGAAATCAAGGACTACCGGGACCCGTTCGGGTACTGAGGCATTTGACATTCAGCTCTGGCCGAATAGAGTTTAGGAAGAGTGATGGCGCTATGCGCCGGACTGAAAAGAACGGGGAATTACCCTTTTCGTTCTCCCTGCCGCAGACGGCAGGGGATGGCCCCATCGTCTAGCGGTAAGGACATCACTCTTTCAAGGTGAAGACACGGGTTCGACTCCCGTTGGGGCCAGAATTGCGGGAGTAGCTCAGCTGGTAGAGCACCACCTTGCCAAGGTGGGGGTCGCGGGTCCGATCCCCGTCTCCCGCTTAGCTGAGGCGGCATAGCCAAGTAGCAAGGCAGCGGTCTGCAAAATCGCTATACCCGGGTGCAAATCCCGGTGCCGCCTTTCTCACTGTGCCAATTGATTTCAGCCCTTTCTTGGTTTACACTTCTTAAGGCATGAAGGCACAAAGTGCATAAAGTAGAGCAGCCAGAGAAGTCAGAGACCAGAAGGCAGAAAGCCCGGGCCGGAGTTCTGACTTCTGGTATCTGCGTTCTGACTTCTGCATTGTCCTGCCCTGCCTGGTGTCTTTGTGGTAGAATGTGCTTGCCGGGATGGCGGAATTGGCAGACGCAAGGGACTTAAAATCCCTCGGTCCTGTTGGACTGTGCCGGTTCGAGTCCGGCTCCCGGCAGTTCAGTTGATACTTGAAGCCGCACGCCAGATTGTTATCATGGCGTCGTACACAGGGCGTTCAGCGTCTGATGACTGCGGGCCGTTAGCTCAGTTTGGCAGAGCACCTGATTTTTAATCCGGTGGCCGCAGGTTCGAATCCTGCACGGCCCATTTCCTCTATTTCCTCTCCCTTGACGGGAGAGGATTAAGGTGAGGGTGAGTGAGAAAGAAAGCGTTCCGGGGTAGTTTATCTCGCGCCAAACGTTCCAGTTCCTGAATCTGCAATCTCTGGTCTGAAGCCTTCAATCCAGGCTCTGCAATTCTGAATCTTCAATCTCCAATCTGCGGTGTCACTCTGAGGCCCTTCACTTCCTGTCATGCTGCTCTGCCGGAGGCAGGTGCCGTCGGACGGCTCACGCAGCGAAGCATCTCTCATGGTCGTTCAGGGTAAACTCCGCCGAAGAGCCTCAAGCGTAGAGGTAGCTTCGCCCAAGCATGACAGCAGCCGCGTTACGGTCCGACCGGAGCCGAGACGTCGAACACCTGGGTCCGAATCGCCTCAAACACACTCTGGCTCAGGCCCCGCGACACACTCGTCAATCAAGGTAGCCACCTTCACTTCT
>JAUWNN010000257.1 GCA_030612625.1 Caldifarciminota bacterium | reverse complement strand
AGATTGGAGCGGTAGTAGGGTTGAAGCAAAGCCGAACCGGCCAGACCCTTGCCAATCTGGCCCATCCGATAGCATTCGAGCCCATCGAGTTTCCCGAACCGGTAGTTTTTATCGCGATTGAGCCCAAAACCAAAGCCGAAGAAGACAGACTCCACTCATCGCTTGATACCCTCGCGCTTGAAGACCCCACCTTCAAGAAACACACCGACGAGGAGACCGGACAGCTCATCTTGTCCGGGATGGGTGAACTGCACCTGGACATCCTTCTCGACCGGCTCCAGCGCGACTACAAAGTCGGGGTTCATTCAGGCAAGCCCCAGGTCTCCTATCGGGAAACAGTCACGGCCGAAGCAACCGCCGAAGGTCGCTTCATCCGCCAGACCGGAGGCCGGGGCCACTATGCGGTCGTCAAGCTGGCGCTTGAACCCTGTCCTGAGGGCAATGGGATTACCAACGAGGTAAAGAAGGGTGCTGTTCCAAAACAGTTCATTCCGGCCATTGAACGGAGCATCTCTGACAGCTTTGAGTCGGGAGTTCTGGCCGGATACCAGGTTCTGAACACCAGAGTTCGCATTCTTGACGGCGACTACCATGAAGCAGACTCAAACGATGTTGACTTCAAAGTCGCTGCGAGCATGGCTTTCCGGGACGCGTTCATGGCCGCCTCTCCTACGTTCCTCGAGCCGATTATGGAACTTGAAGTGGTCACGCCTGAACAGTACCTGGGCAGTGTGCTGGCTGACATTACGGCCCGGGACGGCAAAGTTCTGCACATGGAGTCGGTAAAAGGCCACAAAATAGTCACCGCCGAAGTTCCGCTCGCAAAGACCTTCGGCTACGCCACCAGCATACGCTCTCTCACCCAGGGCCGGGCCACCCACTCGATGCAGTTCAAACGGTTCAGCCCCGCGGACTCTGCAACCCGCGAGAAACTCTTCCCCCTGTTTGCGCATAAACAGGCCTGAACCAGAGGCCGTCATCACTACTCCTTAACGCCAGGGGTCGCCGCTGCCCCGCGCAGTGTTGACTTTCAAGCTGCCTCGGTGCATACTCATGCTAGAAAAGACATGAAAGCATACGAACTACCTGCTCGAATAACACCTGAGGGAAACCTCGAACTGCCCGAGTCATCCCGCAAGCTGCTGCCCGCGGGCAGAGTTGCCAGGGTCATAGTACTTGTCTCTGACCCGAGCGACACGGCGGACCAGAGCGCGTGGGAACGGCTTACTGCTGAGCAGTTCTGCGCCGGGTACGCAGCCGCGGATGCGGTCTACGACCGACCCTGACCGATGGCCGCTTTCGCCCCCGGCGAGGTCGTTCTTCTTGCGTTTCCCTTTACTGATACCGGAGGCGTCAAGCGCCGCCCGGCCCTTGTCCTGCTGGACTCCGGAGACGACGATATTGTCGTGGCCCGCGTAACGAGTCAAGCCGCTCAATTCCAGCATGACGTCGCGCTGGACAGGTGGAGGCAGTCCGGGCTGCTGGTTCCCTCGATAGCGCGACTCCACAAAGTCGCCACGCTTCAGAAGGGATTGGTCGAGAAAAAACTGGGCCGACTCACACCGAGCGACTGGTCTCGCGTCGTTCTGACATTGCGCCGGCTCTGCTCGGCGCTCTGAACCAACGCCGGAGCCGAAGCGGCCACTGGCAAAGACCTTCGGCTACGTCACCGTTCTCCGTTCATTGACCCAGGGCCGGACCACCCACTCGATGCAGTTCAAACGGTTCAGCCCCGCGGACGAAGACACCCGCGAAAAGCTCTTCCCCCTGTTTGCGCATAAACAGGCCTGAACCAGAGGCAGTCATCACTACTCCTTAGCGCCAGGGGTCGTCGCTGCCCCCCTTGAATCCGAAATAGGACTTCACCGCCAAGGCCGCAGGGAAAAATGACCAATAACCAAGTCCCAATGACCAAGCACCAATCGGCTGACAGCTGACAGCCGACGGCCCGGTTGGTCATTGTGGTTTGGTCATTGATTGGGCATTGGGATTTGGAGTTTGGGGTTTGGGGAGTTTCGGGACGCGATACGGTTTCCTTGCCGCTCTTGACTTCCTCCCCTTTTCGTCCATACTCGGAGGCAAGAAATGAACGCGAAGCCTACAGCCGACAGCCTACGGGTTTCGGCAGCCGGACGTGCCATTGACGAAACTGATGAACCCAATAGACTATACTCATGAGTCCTGCACTCAGCCTTGACCGGGCGAAGATTACCGAGTTCTGCCGGCGGAACCACATCCGCAGGCTCTCACTCTTCGGCTCGGTTCTGAGCGACCGCTTCAGGCCGGACAGCGACGTGGACGTACTGGTTGAATTCGAGCCGGACCACATACCGGGGCTGATAACGCTGGCCGGAATGGAGATCGAACTGTCCCGGCTCATCGGCCGCAAGGTTGACATCCGCACCGCCGAGGACCTGAGCCGCTACTTCCGCGACGAAGTCGTGGCCTCGGCACAGTTGCAGTATGCAGCGCACTGACCGGGTTCGCATTCAGCACATGCTTGACGCCGCCCGCACGGCGAAGATGTTGACCCGGAACCGCACTCGGGCTGAACTGGACAAGGACATTGCACTGCAACTCGCGCTCGTAAAGCTCGTCGAGATAATCGGCGAGGCCGCCACGAAAGTGTCCCCTCACCTGCAGGAGCAACACCCGGAAATCCCCTGGCAGAAGGTCACCGGCACGCGTCACCGCCTCATCCATGCCTACTACGACATCAATCGTGACATCCTCTGGAGCACAGTCGCCGAAGACCTTCCGCCGCTGGCAGCCAACCTCGCCAGGATGCTTGACCAGGACCGGTGATGGCCGACGGCTTGCGGCCTGAGGTTGGCGAACGGGACTATCCCCGAAGTCCTGGCCGACATTACGGCCCGGGACGGCAAAGTTCTGCATATGGAGTCGGTAAAAGGCCACAAAATAGTCACCTCCGAAGTTCCGCTCGCAAAGACCTTCGGCTACGCCACCAGCATACGCTCTCTCACCCAGGGCCGGGCCACCCACTCGATGCAGTTCAAGCGGTTCAGCCCCGCGGACCAGGAAACCCGCAAGCGGCTTTACCCGCTGTTCGAAACCCGGCACTGAGCCTGATTGTCCATCCTGCCACTGCTTGACTTGCCCGGCAGCCTTGCTATATTCGCACAAGTGGGTCCGAAGCCTGCCTGGATGCAGTTGCGGACCCCACAAAAGGAGGAAGCATGTCTCACCGTTGGCGTCTGATTTCGGTTGCCCTGATTGCGACCGTGCTCATGACCGGCTGCATGACAACCGGTCTCTACGAGACCGCCCGAACCGCACCACCCGGCAGGTTCCAGGGCGGTGGTGCCCTGACCCCTGTCCACATCACTGTCACCGATAATGGTGTAGCTGGTGGATTTCTCCCGCTGCCAGAGCTTTTTGCCAAAATTGGTCTGGGACCGGGTTTCGACATAGGCGCAAGATGGGCGTTCGGCCCTGGCATGGCCCTGAATGCCAAAGCCCAGTTCCTCAAAGGCCCTTTGGACGGCGCGATATATCTCTCTGGAAGCTTCTATGGGTTCTTCGGGGGCGGCGTAGGCTTCGGCACATACAGCCTGAGCCCCAGGCTGATTCTCAGCAGCGAAAAACGCGGCGGTTTTCCGTTCGCAATCAACGGTGGCATCAGCTACATCGGTGCGATTGCCGGCGGCGATGGTTCGACCGCAAGCGGCGGCACACTGGCCGCGGTTGCCGGAGCCGGATTGCCGTTTCGTCTCGGCGGGACCCGCTCAGCCAGGATTATGCCTGAACTCGCCATAAGCTTCCCGATCTTCTCAACCTTTGAATACGGAGGCGAAGGCATATCATACGGAGGCATAGAAGGATTCTATACGAGCTTCGGCATCAGCTTCGGCCATGTCGGCCCGGACCGGAGGTAGCCAGCTCTAGACCTCGACCCATCACGTCCCCGGCAAGGACAGCCGGGGACGTCTGTTCGGATAAGCCAACCCACCCAAAAAAAGGGGCTCTTCGCGGGTTAGTGTGGGTAGTTTGATGGGGTAGTTTTGGCCCAAGTCGTTGTAGGGCGGCACGTTGTCTTGCTTGCAGTAGGCGTCAGAATTTGGCATGATTTCACCATGCGCAGAATCAAACATCTGCCCGAT
>JAUWNN010000092.1 GCA_030612625.1 Caldifarciminota bacterium | reverse complement strand
AAAAGAGGGACAGCGACTATTTATTGACACCTGAGTCATACCAGCTACTATGAGAACGCAATGCCCAGAATCGCCCGGGTCGTGGTTGGTGGGTTGCCCTATCACATCACGCAACGCGGGAACTACGGTCAAGTGGTATTCGACGAGGACGATGACCGTAGGACATATCTCAAGTGGCTTAGGACCTACAGTCGAAGCTCAGGGCTAAGGCTTTGGGCCTATTGTCTCATGCCCAATCACGTGCATTTCGTTGCGGTTCCCGATGTGGGGAAAGAGGACGCACTTGCTCGGACCTTCAACCAACTGCATATGCGCTATGCGCAGTATCTCAATGGGAAGCGAAAGCAAAGAGGGCATTTGTGGCAGGGACGATTCTACTCTTGTCCGCTGGACGAGCGACATCTGTATGAAGCTGTGAAGTATGTCGAGCGCAATCCGGTTCGGGTCAGATTGGTCTCCAAGCCAGGGGACTACCCATGGTCAAGCGCGCATTCGCACATTGCGAGGGAAGCGAACCCTATCCTGAGTTCCGGCTGTCCACTGGTCGAGGCAGTGGCAGACTGGGCCGAGTATCTGGCTGTTCCCGAAGACGAGCAGGTGTTGCGGGAGCTGCGGGTGGCAACCCGAACTGGAAGACCGGCAGGTGATGAGTCATTCGTCCAACGCCTGGCTGGAATCCTTGGCCGGAATCTGCTCTCGTTGCCGTGCGGTCGCCCCAGAAAACGCGAGAGCAACACCGAGGAATCCGATACCGGAAAATAGTCGCTGTCCCTATTTCGCGAATTCAACGGTCTCATGGAACTCTTCAGGTTTCTCGGCTGTTCGGCAGCCCGGCACTGAAACCAGAACCCCGAAAGCGAGTCGTCGGACGACTCGCGGAGTCCGAATCGGAAATGAGGAAATTCCGAATCCTGAATCCCGAAGGGACCCCGCGCTCCGAGCGCGGGGTGACAGACACAATCCTCAACCAGTCGTTCATATCAGCCTAATCCTTCCCCAGCCCGTCAAACAGCACCTCGGCACCGGGCAGCGCATCGATTAAGAGCCGGCCTGAGCGGGGCGAGTAGACCCCGTCCTGTTCCGAACCGGTCACCCTTACCCATTTCCAGGGCACGACCGCACTGATAGTCAGGAGCACCGGTTCCATTCCAGGGCCGGGTCTGGCATTCACCTTGACCAGAGCCGAACCTTCGAACCTTCTGACATCCAGACCTGCGCCCTGGCGCTGCAACAGGTATCGTCCCACATCTTCTATCGGCGCGACCCAGAATCCTGAGTTGCGTATCATCCTCAAATGCCGCTCAAAAGTGGCCGGACTCACCCGGTATGTATGAACCACCTTGTGAAGCCTCAGAACTTGCATTTCCTTGGACTTGTCCGGGAACAGGTGGTGATACTCCAGCACAATCCACTGTCTTTGGCCGTTTTCCAGAATCCTGCGGAACTGCCCAAGCGAAGGAATAGTGTCGTTGTATGAAGCAAAGGCCATCACCCGGCGCCGGTCGAAGCCTTCAACCGGGTTGTATCTGTCACCGGTGACGCGTGCAAACCAGAATCCGGCATCGACCACCGCCTGCACGACGCTGTCATTCACCTTGGAGTAGGGATAGTGAAGAGTGTTGACTGATGCCCCGGTTTTCCGCATCAGGTCTCGCCGGCTGCCCAGGAACTCCTCAAGGATGCTGTCCCTGGGCAGTTCATAGAGGTCGGGCCGGTGCGTAATACTGTGCGCGGAAATCGAATGGCCGGCCTGAACCAGAGCCTTTGCCTCAACTACGCCCAGGCGCCGGGTCTTGAGCCCACCCTGTTCAGCATGTTCGGCCGGTTCCGGGTCGGTCCAGCCCGATACCAGCCCGAAGTTGGCCGCAAACCCATACCGCTCCAGCGCCCTCAGTCCGATAGTGGACTGCTCGAATGAACCGTCGTCGAGAGTTATTGAGACTGCGCCCTTGGCACCATGCCGGAACCGGGAAAGTTGAACTGCGAATGTGTCAGCCGGAATTCCGACCCGTGCCAGCGCCCGGCTGCGCCGCGACCGGTCGTGCTCCAGCCTGGGCAGCGCCTCGGCCATAAGCCGATACCCCTTCTTGAGCCTTTCCCGATACTCCGGTATCTCCCATCCGGTCCAGCGCCACCGTCGGCTGAACCTCACTTTCCCATTCTTCATTCCGGGCAGTGCCTCAACAATCCTGAGCCCTTGCTTGCGATACTCCAGAACCGCCACCGAGAAACCGTCGGTTTCTACTATGTCCAGCCCAGGGGTATCCGGGTCATCCTGCAGCACCATGTGCGAAGAAGGGTCTGTCACATTCAGACAACCCCAGGGAAGCCGCAGTTCCAGCACCGAGTCATTCACAAACCAGTCCGCGAGCGAAACCGAATCCGACCTGCCGTAGCGCAGTTGTCCGAACCCGGTGACATGCTCGGCAAACACCCGGCCGTCCGGGCTCACCCGCTGCCGGTTTGAAAGCAGCCGCTCGCTCACGAAAAGCCCGGTCGAATCCGGCCTGGTCCTGTACTCCGGCCGATACTCCCAATAAGGGTTGGAGAAAACCTCATACGGCTTACTCACAAGCACTTCGGCCCGGCCCGTATCCGCAAAGTGAACCAGGAATTCAACTCCGTGCGTTGCATCTGCCTCCAGAAACCCGAGCCGCAATGCGCCTGACTTGGGGTCATACGAATCAATCGCAATCACCAGGCCGGCCGAATCCCACTCAATCGGTTCCGCCAGGTCAATCCTGCAATACAGGTATCCCGGGTCCGCATCAAGCCAGAGCCCGCGCAACCGCCCGCTGCCTTTGAGGACCGGTGCACCGTCCCATTCCGAAGGGTCGCCGTCAACCGTGACTTTTTCCGGCCCGAACTTCACCAGCCCGTAGCACTGCTCCGGGTCCTGAACATTGTGCCAGAACCGGTTGCGCTCCTTCGGCTTCTCGAAATCCTGCACCAGCCAGTTATGCTTGAACCATTCATCCAGCCAGGCGAAAACCAGACCACCTGCACATCCCTCGTCATAAATATCCTGAAACTGCCTGATATTCCAGCCCGCCTGCTCCTCCTCAGTATGCCCGCCTTGAGACCAGCCGAACGGACTGTAATGCGAATTGCCCCGAGAGGACGGAACTCCGAACTCGGCAATCAGCAAAGCCATGCCATGGTGATATGCTTTCAAGTGACGCAGGTATCCGGCATAGTTGTCCTTCCCGAACCTGCTTTCGCAGTCAACATACTCCTGCTGCTGACTGACGAAATCCGGGTAATACGGATATGCGTGGTAAGCAGCAAAGAACCCGGCCCGGTTCAGGGGCGTGGTGTGAATATGAACAACATCAACTTCCACCAGGTCATTGTCATACTCCCGGATGTGCTCGCCTTCGATGAACTCAGTCGGATGGTGCATCGGGTCAAGAGGCAGCCAGTTGACAAACGAGACCGGTCGCTGGCTCTGGTGCTCAGCAGTCTCGTAGCGCACCAGGAAATCCAGCATCTGGGCCAGCCACACCTCGGTCGGGCTGCCCTGAGGCACGCTGAAGAAGTCGCCGTCATACGAATCCAGCCCCTGGTGGAGCGAATCATTGGTCATCACCGAATGCGGCTCCCACTCGCGGCCGAAGAGGAACCCGATAGTGAAACCGGAAACATCGGCGTTATAGGTCCCGCTTGCGTGTCCGGGTCTCGGCCTGATTATCGCCCGGCCGTGAATCAGGTCCACGGCCCGCCTTATCTCGCGCTTCCGCTCCCGGACGAACCCTTCGGCAAAGTAGTTGCCGTCTTCGGGCAGCGGCGACCAGATGCCCTGGAAAAGGTAAATCGGCCGCCTGGAATAGTCGAAATTGTGCCGGGCCAGTGCCTGGTAAAACTCAGGCGGCAGGATAGTGTAGACCCGCACCGCATTGAACCCGGCCTCGCACATCTGCCTGAGCCAGCGGGCGTAGTCTTCGCGCGCTGCCGTGAACTCGGAAGGGTAGCGTCCGGGCAGGGCCGCACCCAGATTCACGCCCTTGATAAACACATCCTCCCAGTTCTGGGATTCCTCGCCCCGGCGATTGCGCCGGGTGACTTTCATCTGAAACTGCACCGGGTTCACCCGGAAGCAGATTTCGGCCTCGCGGACCCGCTCCCTGAGCTTGCCGTATGGCATCACCACATCTATTTCTTCCGGCACCATCAGCTCTACTTCCTTTACTTCTGGTGTCAGGTACTTCTGCTGGAGCCGGGCCATCACATACACCAGCGCGCCGACGACCAGCAGCAGGCCGGCTATGACAAAGTACTTGCCCCGCAACAGTTGCTAGCGTGCCGGGAGGACCCTCGTCACCCCGACACTCATCTCGGCATTAACATACTGGGTGCTCGTCTGGAAGAAACCGCCCGCCACAAAAAGGGCCAGCGCATCACTCAGGTCGTATTCCAACTCGACCGAGCCACGCATGGCCTGAATCCCGTCCGTGTTCAGCCCGGCAGCGAAATCTGCTGAAGCATAGAACCGGCCAAAAGCCTTAAACCCGGTCAGCCCGAGTGTGTGAGTATGGAGGTCCTGAGGCGTGTAGTACTGCGGCGATTCCTGCTGGAACGAATCAAAAGCGTATCCGTAGACAAGTGAAATCGCCGGGTCAGAGAAAAGCTCATAGGAAATATCCCCTGATGCGGCCAGCTTGCTGTTGTTCAGTGTGTCCTGAACCGCAAGCCAGGTGAAGCTGCCTGCAATGCTCAAGCCGTCAACAGGCTCCAGCCTCAGCGTGGTGTTGCAATTCACGGCCCCAAGCCTCTGGCCGGGCTCAAAGAGCACCCGCCCCGCGCTCCCGTGCCAGTTGAACATACCCAACTCCAGATGCCCCGCTCCACTGCACTCAAGCAAAGAGGCTGTAAGCACATCTGCCTCGGCCCTGGCAGACAGGGTCAGGGGCCGCCACGGTCTGAACTCCAACTCTGCGCCTCCAAGCAGGTAGTCCTCTTCGAGCGTTCCCCTGGCATTGTCCGAATACCGGACACTCACGCAAGGATGCAAGTAGTCACCGAACCACCGGTCGACCTCAAGCTCAGTGTCAAGGTAGCTGCCTTTGGTGCCCGCATCGTCATCCCACCGGCCATTAAGCTCAACCGCCACCCTGGTGCCAAGGTCAAGGTTCAACCTGTCAAGCGCCACTGCCGGCTCGTCCCATTCCGGCTCCAGTTCAACCGCCCGCTGGTATCTCTCGCGTGCCCGGCTTGGAAAACCGGCCCATTCATACGCCTGTCCCATCCCGAACCAGGCTTCAGCCTCATCCGGCTCCTTCCCTAGTATGTCACGGTATCGGGCCACACTCAGTCCGTACCGACCCATCCATTTCAGCACCTGGGCCTGGCGCAGCCACACCTCGATTGATTGAGGGGCCAGGCTCTCGGCCCGGGCATACGCCTCAAGTGCCTCGTGGTGTCGCCCCTGCCATGACCGCACCTGGCCGATACCCAGCAGTGCCTCGTAGTACTCGTCGCTCTCCGGGCCGACCTCCCCATATACTGCAACCGCTTCTTCAAGCCGGTCCATCCAGGAAAGCGTTATCGCCTTGCCAAGCCGTGCGTCATCATCATCCCGGTCATGCTCAAGCAGTTCCTCGTAGATACCGAGCGCCGCCTCAAGCTCTTCAGAATTGCGCAAAGCCAGGGCCAGGGCTTTCTGCAGCCATGCATCATCCGGATACTCGGCAAGTGCTTCGCGCGCAATCCCGACCGCTTCTGCGGCCCGGCCTTCATCAACCAGTTCATGCACGGTTCCAATCGTCGCCTCAGGCGACACCGCCAGCAGCAAGACCAGCAGCAGCGAACTCACACATCCTCCCTTCCGTAGCTTGTCCTCCGGAACTTGTACCAGTCCTTGCTGCCCCGGACCCAGTCCCAGATACCCCAGAGTTGGAACCCGAATCTGAGCGGGTCATAAACAAAACTGCTCAGCATCGAATAGGCCAGCAGGCGAAGCCAGGCGCGGAAGTCATGATAGCGCATCGCTTCGATATTCACCCTGGACATGTGCGCAAACCTGTTCTCAACCGATACCGTCACCAGCGCTGTTATCAACGCCGAAGCCATCAGTGCCGCGGCAGCCAGCAGCAGCAGCCAGAAAAGGTCCACCAGGCCCACAATCGCCAGCCCGAGCACGAATCCGATACCCAGCAGCTTCACCAGCGGGGACAGTGCTTCGAACACCAGGTAGTAAGGCATTGCAAAAAGCCCGGTCCACCCGTATCTGGGCTCGAATACCATCCGGCGATGGATGACCAGGGACTCAAGAAGTCCACGGTGCCACCGGTTGCGCTGCCGGGCAAGGTCATGGAGCCGCTGGGGCACTTCGGTCCATGCAATCGGAGACGGGTCGAATACTATTTTCCGATTCAGCCGCTTCTCCTTGATAAAACGGTGCAGCCGGATAATCACTTCCATGTCTTCGCATACCGTCGTAGTGGGCTTGTCGCCGATGGTTCTGCGTAAGTAAGGATGATTGTTCGTCCGGGTCAGGAATCCGCCCGCCTTCATCAGCAGCTCTCGGTCGAACATCGAGAACGCGCCGGAAAGAACCAGCAACGAATTCAACCGGGATAACCCGACCCTTCCGACCGTATACGAAATCAGGTACTCAACCAACTGGTACATCACCAGCGCCCGCCTGGGTAGCTCAGCAGAAACCAGTTTGCCGTGTTCAATACGGGCCCCGTTCGCAACCGTCAGCAGACCGCCTGCGGCCGCCACCCGTTCATTGGTGAATTTGTGGGCAAGCCGGCGCAAGGACATCGGGTCAAGGATCGTATCGGCATCAATCGTGACCACCAGCCGCTCGGATGCCAGTTCGAGCCCGACATTGAGCGAGTCTGCTTTGCCAGAGTTGGGTTTGTCCACGACCAGCAGGTTTGCGTGTTCTCTGGAACGCCAGAGACCCCGTACTGGTGCGGTGCCGAATACATCCTCGTACTTCACTTCTGTTGGTTCGAGCCCGAATTCGTTCTTAAGCACATCCAGTGTCCGGTCGCTCGACCCGTCATTGACAACCACCAGTCGGTATTCCGGGTAGTCGAGGCCGAGCAGGGCTTTGAGGCTTTCCCCGATCGTTTCGGCCTCGTTGTATGCCGGCACCAGAATCGTTATCCCTGGCAGGCAGAAGAAAGGGGCCGAGGGTTGAAGAAAGGGTTCCAGGGTTCGAGAAAGGGTTCTAGGGTTCGAGGGTTCGAGTCCTGGACCCCTGGAACCCTGGACCCCTGGAACCCTGGACCTTTGACCCCTTGGACCCTTTTTCTTTATGAAGCTGGCGAGAAAGAAAACAAGAAAGGCAATGTTAAGCAGAGCATACCCGGCGAAGTAGAGCGCCAGGACATTGCCGATAATCCGAAATGCCATCCGCTACGGATTGTCGACATAAAAGGTGACGACCGAGCTCTGACCGCGGTTGCCGGCCGGGTCCCAGGCCCGTGCATAGACAGTGTGGCTGCCGTTCGCCGCAGCATGACTGTTCCAGTCGAACCGGTACGGCTCAGAAACGACCGTTGCCACAGAATCACCGTCGAGATAGAATGTGACCCGGGCCACCCCTTTTTCATCAGATGCAATCGCCTCGACAACCACAGTGTCACTCACTGTCGACCACATAGCCGGCCTTACAATCTCAACCACCGGCGGTTTGCGGTCAGAAGTATCCGGCACCGTAACATACACCAGTTCTGAAACTCCCACATTGCCGGCCATGTCATGCGCCCTGCAGAACAGTGAATGGTTGCCGACTTCCGCAGCCGAAGCATCCCAGGTCACTTCGTAGGGGAATCCGGTGTCAGTGGCAAGCGAATCCCCGTCCACCAGGAAAACCACCCGGCTCACTCCATTGTCATCAGCAGCCTCCGCCTTCAGCGCGGTCGGCCCGGTAATCACCTGCCACTCGGACGGTGCGGTGAGCATGACAAACGGAGCAACCGAGTCAGTATCCTGATACACGGTTACCACTATCGGGTCGGGCCTTGTGACATTCCCGGCATCATCGGCCGCATGAACGCACAGCGTGTGGTTTCCGATCGCAGCCGGTGTCCACTCCGCCCTGAACGGTGCCTCGGAAATGGACTCAACCGTATCACCGTCTGCAAAGAAAACCACCTGCGCCAGCCCACCCGCATCATAAGCGTCAGCTTTGAGAATCACCGGTTCCATGCTCAACGCCGCCCACGGTGCCGGGTACACCAGGTCAACATCCGGCGGTGTGGTATCTTTCACCAGATTGCAGCCGACCAGAACCACTCCCAGCAGGACTGCAGCAATAGAAACTTGTCTCATCAGAACGACACCTCCACTTCTCCGGTCTTCTTCAAGTCCAGTATCAGGTAGAGGAAGCTGCCGTCATCCTCTTCTCGTTCCAATCTCTTCAAGCCGATACCCCGGGCCTTGACCTCAGGCATGCTCTCACCAATCGGCACCCGCAGGCTCAGTCCGTTCACAGGCTCCGGGTTGTGATTTACCAACCAGAGCCTGGTCATGTTCTCATTCCCGCTTACCCGAACCTCAACATTCTCCAGTACCCGCCACCAGTCATGAATCCCGGTAAGGTCACTGAACCAGACATCCTGTTCCAGTTCTTTGAGGAACGACACCATCGGCTCGAGCGTGATGTCCGAATGGCCCATGTACATCGGATGGCCCATCACCACCATCATGCCTCTGTTGGGACGGATGATGTCCCGCCAGGTTGCCCCGAGTTCGGCCCGGAACATCTCAGCATCGGTCCGCTGCCTCTCTTCCGGATAAGGCTTGTGCTTCACTCCGTCACCGTAGAACGGCCAGTCCGACTGGACTGGTGAAAGCTCCAGCACTTCCGTAGTCAGGTAGTAACTTCCCCGCTCGAATACCGGCAGATTATACGGAAACAGCGCGCCCGCATAGCCGTGCCGGTGGTCAATGCGAATTGAGGATTCCACCCTGTAGCCGCGCTGAGCCAGAACCAGCATCCCGGCCGGACTCGGGCTCACATACGGATACCGGAACACATCGGTTTCACCTATCCAGGACTCCGCGTGCGCTATCTCCCAGATCGCCTGACTGTAGTCTATCTTGTCGAAAAAAGGATGAGTCTGGCTGTGATTCGCCAGCCGTATCCGGGATTCAGCACGCAGATACCCCAGAACATCATCCGGAATCTCGCCGCACACGAACATGTCGATAGTTTCCACTCGCGGGACATCTAAAAGGCGCACCACTGTCCGCTGGAACTCATTGAGGTTTCCACCATCATCAAGGGTCACTGCCACCGCAGCCCGGGCCGCGTTCGGCCAGGGATTAACATAGACCGCCGGAGTCCCGCCACAAGCAAGCCCGAACACTCCGCTGTAGAACCCCTTGATTTCAGGAACATCACCCATTCCTCCTGCAACTGAAGGATGCAGAATTCTGAAAGCAGAGATGTAAATTCCGCATCCCTGACCGAAACGGTTGAGCGTCACCCCGGGCACTGAATCGGTGCCATCAGTCCACCACGCCAGAACGTCCATCGACTCACCCAGTATGCTGTCTGGAACCAGCAGCCAGTCGTCCCCGAGTTCGGGCCCGAGTTCGGTCCCGTAGTCGCCGACCAGACCCGGGTCCGCAGCCCGCACCAGGCTGAAACCGTTCATGTTGCGTTCCTTCATCCGGAACCCGAAAACCCTGGCCAGCGGCCACTCAGCTTCATCCAGCAGTTCGTCTGAGACAACCCGGTCTATACCGTCAATCGTATTCCGGCCGACGTTCTCGCCCCCAATCAGAATACCGCCCTGCTGCACCCAGTCGGTCAGGTTGCCAAGCATCGTTTCGTCCAGATAGGTCAGCGAGAAAATCCGGTCCCCGTCGTGATATCCAAAGACCGTGGGCGCAATGATTATCCGGTACCGGGCGAGCCGGGCCGGCTCAAGAAGCGAGGTCTTGTCCCCTATCCAAGTCTGGGCACCGAGTTCGTCAAAAGTCTCCAGGGCTACATTGGCACCGGCCGGCAGGGTTCCGAAACCATCGGTGCCTGTGCTGAGAATCAACACCCGCGGAAACAAGAGCCCCTTGGCCGAATCCCCGGCCGTTGCACCAGCCCGGCAGCCGGAAACCTGGACCAGAACGGCGCACATGAACGCGGTCCCGCACAATAGAAGACGCTTCACTATCTTAAATGATACACTCACACTCCCGGACTTCAACGATTGATAACGAGAACCCACAGAAACCCGCCCTCCGAAAACTGATATAGGATTGGCCACGAAAGACAAACAGAAAAGGATTCAAGGGTTCGGTCCCTTGTTCTGCGTCCTCGCAGGTGCCGTCCGACGGCTCAACCCTTGACCCCTTGAACCCTTTTTCTACGCTGCTTCTCCGTTTCGTGTTCTTTGTGCCCTTTGTGTTGAGTCTTCCCTTGGCGACCTTGGCGGTTGAATCTTTCACCGTCACCTCAGTCGTCTCCCGTCACGGGAGAGGAAGGCTCTGACAGGACTCTGCGGTTTCGCCTTTTGCACTTTGCACTTTGCCTTTTGACTTCTGCCCTCTCCTCTGTACT
>JAUWNN010000163.1 GCA_030612625.1 Caldifarciminota bacterium | reverse complement strand
TTGCAGTGCCTCTGATAATCTGGACATCAGGGTTGGTACAAGTCAGTGTGGCGGAAACACCGGTGGCATTCTGCCAGCCTTGAGTATTGCGGTAAGTGACAATCAGGGCCGCGGTCTCACCCGGGTCAGGCCGGCCGTTGTTGTTGCCGGATGCGTCGTTGAACCGCAGGTCAGTGAGCACCAGGTCGCAGTAATGGAGCGGCAGGATAATATTGCCGATGCTGACGCGGCCGGACCCGAGTTGTCCGTTGCGGTAATAGTCATCCGGCATTGAGTCGCAAGCGTTGTACAAGAGGCTGCACGCTTCGGCGTTGGTGACACCGGGAAACGCCGACTTTATCCAGGCAAGGGCACCGGCCACGAGCGGGCTGGACATTGACGTGCCGTCTTTTGCTCCGTACCGGTGGTTGGTGATGGTCGAGTATATCCCGGAGCCGGGTGCGGTGATTTCAATCCAGTCCCCGTAGTTGGACCAGGATGTCTTGGTGTCTGACGGCCCTGACGCGGCCACTGATATGACATGTTCGTAATTGGCCGGATAGAAGGCCCGGCTGGTGCCGTCGTTGCCTGCACCGCCGCACAGGACCAGCCCGGAATCCCAGGCAAAGTTGCAGGCGTCGGCCATGGGCTGGGATGTGCTGTAGTTGCCAAAGCTCATTGAGATGACCCATCCGCCTTTGGGCACGAGCATGTAGATGGCCGAGATGGCCGCATACAGGTTGATAAGCCCATACCCGCCGCACCGGAACGCAAAGCTCTGGCAGTTCCAGGGCACACCGGCTACACCTGCTGTGTTGTTGGTGACTGCATTGGCGATGCCCCAGCAGTGAGTGCCGTGGTCGTCCTGGAGCTGTCCTGGGGCCGGATTCTCGTCGCCATGGAAGAAGTCCCAGCCGATGACATCGTCCGCATAGCCGTTCTGGTCCTGGTCTATTCCATCCAGGTCCCCGTCAGGTGGGGGCAGGGTGTCGAACCGGCGGTTGTGGTTGATGTCCTCGGGGTGGTTTATCCAGAGGTTGTCCTGGATGTCGGGATGGTGCCATTCGCAGCCGTCGTCCAGGATAGCGATGAGCACACTGGTGTCTCCGTGGGAGATGTCCCAGGCCCAGGGCGCACCGATTCTTGTCAGATACCACTGGAGACAAAACAGCGTGTCATCCGGAATCTCGGAGACAGGCATCCAGGTATTGAGACAGGCGTATTCCATCTCGGGCAGGGATTCGTATGACCGGGCTACTGCTGCCATGTCCTGGTCCGGGCTGAATTGAATGATGTACTGAAGGTCGCAACCGTATTTCCGGGCGACAGGGTCTGGATTCGGATGGCGAAAGAGCGGGGTGATGTCGTTCACTTGCCAGCGCTGGTTGAGCTCATCCAGGGACGGTATGTTGAAAAGGGCGATGCGGTTTTCGCATGTCCGGTTCACTCTGCCGCGCAGTTTCGGGTTCAGCTCAATGATGAGCTGGCCCGCGGTGTATTTCTCACCGTTGTCTGCGACCAGAATCGGCCTGGTCAGGTCCGGTTCAGCCAGAGCACTGGCTGTTACCAGGAAGATAAGAGCAAACAGTATGCGGTTCATTTAACCTCCGTTATTTGGCTTGCGCTATTGAGTCGGGGAAGTATGCTTTTGGGTCAACTAATGTCAATATCGGAGCAGTCCGCAGGCAACCATCCCGGAGCTCGTTCGTCTAAACCTGTTGAGAGCAAATTGAGTGAGATTGCTGATACCCTCGAACGGACCAGGCGAACAGGTAAGGAGTTCAGTTTTGAGGAGATATATGTTGAGCACAAGTCCAGAGTGTTTTCGACCGCATACCGCTTTGTGCGCAACCGGGCCGATGCCGAGGACCTTACCCAGGATGTATTCATCAAGGTTTTCAAGAAGATGAGCTCTTTTCGGGGCGAGGCAGCGGTTTCGACCTGGATATACCGGATTACGGTGAACGCCTGCCTTGATTTCCTGCGCAAGAGGAAGCGGCGTCATATGGTTTCGCTTGAGGACTGTTCTGAGCTGAGTTCCGGGTCATTGAACTTTAAGAAGCTTATTGAGGGAACGGTTGCGAAACTGGGGGAAGCACACCGTAAGGTGTTCATTCTATATGACATACAGGGATTGAAGCATTCTGAGATTGCCGAAGTTCTTGGCATCACGGTCGGCGCGAGCAAATCCACGCTCCACCGGGCCCGGGCAAAGCTCAGACGAATGCTTGCCCCGTATGTTAAGGACCGGCACTGGCATTGAGGAGATGATGGAGCAGCACTGTGCCCTGGAAGTAACGGGAGGAAATGACGAAACAACACCATTCTGACGAAATTCTGAGCGCGTATCTGGACCACGACCTTGAGCCACAACTGGCCGAAGAGGTCGGCCGGCACCTTGAGGAATGTCCGGAGTGCCGCAAAGTGCTTGAAGAGCTGACAGCAGTCCGTGATGCAGCCAGAAGCCTGGAGCAGCTTGAGCCTTCGGAAAGCACCTGGTACGAAATTCAGCAGAGAACCAGAAAAAGAGCCAGGCCCAGGCTGGCATGGGTCTGGACCGGAGTGGCGGCTGCTGCTGCAGTAGTGCTTGTGGTGTTCCTGGTCGGCCGGCGACCGGCTGGTGCACCTGAGCCCGAGGAGTTTGCTGAGCTGCCTTCAAGCAGAGAAAAGGTTGAGGCCGGCCTGGTGCAGGAGTATGAGGACTATCTGTGCGGCCTCGAGGCCGCGATAGAGGAGTGCGAAGCAGCCCTTTCCGAGAACCCGCACAACCCGAGGGTGCGGATGGCGTATCTTGAAGCGCGTTCCAGCCGAGTCAAGGCTCTGGATATGCTCGTTTGCGGGGGTGACTGATGCTGGCCCTCCTCTTATCGTTTCTGCTTAGTGCCGGGCCGCGGGTTACGGTTGTCCGGGAACTGCACAAGGAGGCTGTGTGTGGTCCGGGTTTGAGTGTGAAAGTGCTCCACCGGTACGGGGACCTGGTGATTGTGGGTTCTGCTTTGGACAGGGTAGTTGTGGATGCCATCGTCCGGGTCACAGCTCGGGATGAGCAGTCGGCCACAGAACTTGCAGACAAGGTTGACGTCGGGGTTATGGTTCTGGGCGAGACCCTTGTTGTGGCAACTGTGTTTCCGCAGGGCCCTGTTTCCCGGTTCGAGCCAAGCTTTGAGGTTGACGTGAAGCTCATTGTGCCGAAGACTGCCGGTCTTGTGGCGCGGAATTCGTTCGGTGACCTGGTCGTAACCGGCATTGAAGGCGGGTGCCGGCTGTTCAACCGGTTCGGTGATGTTGAGCTTGAGCAATGCCGGGATTGCGAGGTCCTGAGCCGGTACGGTGATGTCCAGGTTTCGGGAAGTTCAGGAATGCTCGTGGTGGACAACCGGTTTGGCGACGTTTTTCTGGACCAGGTGACAGACCGGGTCCGGGTTGAGAACCGGTACGGCGACGTGCACGGTGCGGAGCTCGATGGTGTTATTCATCTCGGGAACCGGCTCGGCAAAGTGAGCGCGCGGCGCAGCACCGGAAGCCTGACCGTGGTCAATCTTTACGGCGACATATCAGCCTGGGTTGATGATTCAGGTCTGACTGACTTGAATGTAGTCTCTGAGCTGGGCCAAGTTGAACTGAATTTCGGCCCGATGATTCCATTCAAGCTGGACGGAAGAACAGTTCAGGGTTTCATCCGTTCCAGCCCGCCCTTACAGACAGACGAACAGGGATGCCGGGTGTTCGGGGTCTCGGGCCAGGGTGGTCCAAGAGTTCAGTTGATAGGTGCCTGGGCCGACTTTTTCATCCAGGCTGAACCTTCAGATAGCAATGATGCCGAAGGGAGGTAAAGGTATGAAGAAAAGCCGTATTTTCTGGCTGATTCCTGTTCTGGCCCTTTCTATTGCCTGGGCCGAAGAGGAGGCTGAAACACCGAAGCGGGGCTGGCTCGGAGTGTTCAACCAGAGCCTGAGCCGGCCGATGCTCATCGCCCTGAATATCGAACACGGAGCTCTGGTGAACGAAGTAGCCAAGGGTTCTCCGGCTGAACAAGCCGGGCTTGAGATGGGCGATGTTATTATTGAGCTTGATGAAGAGCGGATTGATGATGCGGCCGGGCTTCGGTATGCGGTGCGCAAGCGGCCGGACAAGAAAGTAGGAATTCTGGTCCGGCGCCGGGGCAAGAACAAGCGGCTCGAGGTGAGTCTGGGAATCCGGGAAAAGAGCGGATGGCTGCACGAGTTCGAGTTGGAGACGGTCCCGGAAAAGGCGCTTCAGGCCATACGCAAAGCGGTACGCGCGGTCGGGCCCGAAGTCGAGAGGAACATTGAGCTTTATGTGATGCCGATGGACTCTTTGCGCAAGGAACTGGATAAGTTGAGAAAGGAACTGGAGGAGTTGAAAGAGGAGCTGCGGGAAAAGACTAAAGGGATGTAAATTCCCTTTCTTGTCTTTCTTCTTCTCAGAACCTGGAGCACCAGGGATAGCAAAGGCCGTGTCGAAGATGCCGCGAGGCAGAAATCCCAATGCCCAAATCCAAAGTCCTAATCAAATCCAAATGACTAAGTCCAAATGTCAAATCAGAATCGGTCATTTGAACTTTGAGCTTTATGACTATGCGGTTCACTCATCACCTATCCTGCTGTGAATCAAGAACATGACTCATGGGTCCCGCGCAAATGTCCGGAAAACGATACTAAACGCAACCTCTGTCCGCCTTGTAACTCCCTGCCTTGCGCTCACAGTCGCCACTTGTGCTTACATGTCAAGTGCTTACGAGATTCCAATAACTCTTGGGGTCACTGGCTTCTGATGAGCTAACGACAT
The DNA here is from genome assembly GCA_030612625.1 of Caldifarciminota bacterium. GTDB lineage: Bacteria > Hydrothermota > Tepidihabitantia > Tepidihabitantales > Tepidihabitantaceae > UBA3079. The sequence goes on along the minus strand of JAUWNN010000163.1, from coordinate 2,443 downwards.
AATCATATTGAGCTTTGACATTGATTAGTCATTTGAGCTTTGGCATTTGGGTTTATGGCGTTGGGCCTTGGTGAGCGGCATCCAATGCCGCATTCGTCAGCCTAGTAGTAGTACCAGATGCTGCGGTAGTCCTTCAGGTCCTCGCCCCGGGACTTGAGCCATTCAAGGTATTCCCAGATGCCGACATCGGTTTCCATGTAGGTCGGCGCAAGTGAAATCCGTTTCTCCCAAGGATGGAATTCGTAGACCCTCCGGCCGTCCGGCAGAATCATTATCACTGAATGGTGCTGGGCCCCGCGTACGTAATTCTTGCCCATGCCCGGCACATTGAATACCGCTTCATCGGCCCGGACCAGACCGGGCATGAGCCGGGCTTCTTCTTTCTGCTCCTGGCGCAGCCGGGCGATTGGCACTCTGAAGTCGACGGTTTCTTCCTTGCCCTTGGTATTGAATGTGTAATACGGGTCAACCCCGATGAGCCGGAGCAGCCGGCGCAAAGCAACCGCTTCGAATCTCCGGCTGTTCTCGCGGGTGAATACCATCTGGTTGTAGACCGCGATGCCCCGCTTGCGGAATTCCTGGACCGCGCGCATCGTTTCTTCGGTTATTTCATAAACGTGCTGGATATGGGTGACCAGACACATCTCGCGCTTTCCAGGCTCGTGGTACCTGGCGATGATGTCGGCCAGTTTCGGGGTGATGCGTTGGGGAACAGTGACGAAAACCCGGGAACCGATTCGTATGCGTTCAATATGTTTAATTCGGGCCAGCTTTTCCAGGAGCCGGTCAATGAAATCGTTGCCGGTCACGAGCGGGTCCCCGCCGGTCACCAGGACTTCGGTCAGGCCCGGATGGTCGCGGAACCAGGAGACGGCCAAGTCAATCTGGTCGGCTGAAGCCATGGCATGAGGTGCCATCGGCTGTTCTATTTCCCAGTTGCGCTGGCAATAGACACATATCTGGGCGCAAGTATTATAAGGTTTGAGTATGGCGATGCGGGGATAGCGTCTGGTGACCAGGTCAATCGGTGAGGTGTTGTATTCCTGCATGAAATCGAGAGAATGGAGTCCCTTTCCCTTATTTTTCGCCATCATCTCGACATAAGCCAGGGACGGTATCACCTGGGCGCGAATCGAATGGTCGTTCACCCGGCTTGGCTCGAAATCCATCAAAGATGCGTAATAAGGGGTCACCCCGAACGGGATTCTGTGCTCGTTGGCCAGCTTGATTGCCTGTTTTTCCTCCGGAGTCAGGCGGACGGCTTTACCCAGGGTTTCCGGGTCTGTGATGACATTGCGCAAGTGCCACCGGCAATCGTTCCAGTCTGACTGGGCAGCACCGAGAGCAGCCATTATCCTTTGCTGGTTTTCAGCCCTCCGTTTGATGACTTTCGGTTCCAGACCGGTCGGGTAGCGTCGGATATGCTCTTCAACGTCTTCGGAAAGCCTGTCCAGTTTGTCCGACCGGGCGATGGCCGCTTCGCGGCCTGAAAGTCGCTTGGGCGGGACAGCCTGCCATTCCGGGTACAGTTTGCTCCTTCCCCGTATCGCGCGGAACAGATGGCGGAATTCCTCCTTGAATCCTGGGGCGGGCTTTTCTTCGGGTCCGAAACCATGGGCCGCATCAAACAGTTGTTTCAGGGCGCTGAAGCCGGTTCTTTCTTCGTTGCGGACCGAAATGATGCTTTTCATCACCTGGACACTGCTCAGAGTGGTGGCAAGCTCCAGGGCATAGATGTTGAAGTTATGGTTGAGGAATTCCCGCTCCTGGCGGTTCAGGTAATCGAAAAGCCGCTTCCGGGCGACGCCGATTGTCGGTGATTCCCGCAAAACGGCGTGGATTTCCGGATTGGCCTGCCAGACTCGTTCAGACCTTGGCGTCAGTAGTACCTCCTTTCTTGGTAATCAGGTAGTTACCCGATGCCGTTGTCCGTATAGCTACATTTTAGCCCAAAATCCGGAATGAATCAAGCAAAGACTGAGACAAAGGCTCGGGCAAAGGCCAAGGCAAAGGCTGGTACAAAGGCTCAGACAAAGACTAGGACAAAGACCGTGGCAAAGGCCGAGACATAGGCCGAGACAAACGCCGAAACAAAGGCTCAGACAAAGACCAAGACGAACGCCGATACAAAGACCGTAACAAAGGCCAAGACAAAGGCTGGCACGAAGACCCAGACAAAGCCCGAGACAAAGGCCAACACGAAGGCTGAAACAAACTCCGGCACAAAGGCTGAAACAAAGACCGGCGCAAACGCTCCCCTAAACGGCCCCTGGGAGCCCCCCCCCCAAATTTCTTACGGATACTTTGTCCATATCGGGATATACCTCTGTGGAAGGATGGAATGGAAGCGAAGCAGATGGCGCAACTGTTCCTCTTGTCACCCCGCTCTGCTTTGAGCAGGTGCCATCCGATGGCTCAAGGGTCTCTCTGCCCAACCGTCGGC
>JAUWNN010000053.1 GCA_030612625.1 Caldifarciminota bacterium | reverse complement strand
CCGGACTTCAGGCCACAGTGGCCGCTTATCCGTTCACCACCACCAGACCCGCGGCAGGAATGCTGCCTTTTAACGGTATCCAGATTCAGCTCATAGACACCCCGCCGCTGGCTCCGGATACACCGCCGTGGGTGTACCACATTCTCAGAACCGCAGATATGTTGTTGTGGATTATTGACGTAAGCGACGATGCTCTGCTGGAAGAAACCGAGAAGACCCGGACCCTGCTGGACAAAGCCCGCATCTCAACCGAACAACCGGTGGGAGCGTGCGGCCAGACCGCGCAGCCGATTGAAGAAGGACTCTGCAAGAAAACCGTCCGGGTCGGGACCAAGTGTGATGACAGACAAGCCGCTGACCGGCTGGCAATTCTTGAGGAGATGCTGGGTGAAGTCAGAGTCCTGCCGGTCTCAGTCGAAACCGGCGCAGGAATCAAGGAACTGAAACAGGCTGTGTTTCAGACCCTTGACATCATCCGTGTCTACACAAAGAGGCCGAGCAAACCTCCGGACATGGAAGACCCGGTTATCCTGCCTTGTGGTTCAACTGTGATGGATGCGGCCTTTCACCTGCACAAAGACATTGCCCGGACTCTTGCCTATGCCCGGCTGTGGAATAACTCAGGCTACGACGGCCAGCGGGTAGAACGGGCCCACATCGTCCAGGACAAAGACATCGTCGAATTCCACACCTGACCAGAAGCATGATGCATAGAACAGGCTGGTCAGTCCACCAGCACGAACTTGCGGGTCAGAGTCCCGGCATCAGAAACAAGTTGCGCAAAGTACAACCCGGCTTTCACCGTTCGGCCGGCTTCATCCCGGGCATCCCAGATAACCTGATGCTCTGCTATCTCCAGTTCCTTCACCCTGTTGCCTAAGGCATCATAGACCACGAGTCTGGCTTCAGGGCCAACTGTTCCAATCCTGAACTCGACTCCATTTGCCAAGAAGCTGACCCCTGGTATCGAAAGCCCGACTTGTGTCTTACTCGGGCCTCTCTCCGCCACCCCGGCAGTGAACCTTACCCAGAACGACCACGGCGTATTGAACCTGCCCCAGCCGAACTCGTTATGCGCCCGGCACACCCATTTGTATGAACGGCCGTAGATAAAAAGCGTATCAGGTAGGGAACACTTCGGAACCACTGACGTCTCACGCCAGATTGTGTCCCCGCTGAAAATCAGCCTGAAGTCAAAGCTGTCCACGTCGGTCCGAGTGGTATCGACCAGCAACACGACCGGCGGCTCAAATATCTGCCGTCCGTTCGGCGGTGCCAGCGAAAACGGCGGCATCGGCTCGCGCGTGATATGGAAACAACCGTAGCACCCATCACCCGATGTCAGAGTTGAACCGTTGTACTGCTTCAGCCTGAGCCGGCCCGAATCACAGGCCGCGGTTGAAGACGGGATGTACCAGGCATAACTGCCGTTATCCGGCAGATTACCGACAAGAGCTTGCCAGGTCCTGCCCCCGTTCAGAGACAGTTCAATATCAACCCTGGTCCCTGGATTGCCGAAGTTGTTCCAGGTGATGTCGGTTGTGTCGCCGACCTGGAGCACTTCGCCTCCACCGGTCGAATTGTAATTGGTGTCGCCAAGCGGATACGTGATGTCCAGCTTGTGCGGGTCACCGCCCGAAGGATGGGGCGAAGCCACATGGGACCAGTCATCGCCCGAGTGAGACCACCATGCCCCTGGTCTCCACCAGGTGTTATGGACATACACGTATTTATCCGGAGTCCGGTATCCGAAACAGGCCAGCGAATGCCGCTCCCACAAAGCAGACCAGACAAACGCATGCCCGCTGCCGATTTCACTGGTGATAGTACTCCAGGCCCAGTCGTTATGACTGCCGCCCGTCAGGTCAACCGTCGTGAAATAGTAACCGTTGTTGCTGGCCACTGTCCTGAGACCCGAGGCTATCCAGTAAACCATCGTGCCGCCGGTCGTAGTATCGGTATGCATCGCTATTGCGCACTCCCGCTGGACGTTCGGAACCTGCCAGTCCATCTCCCCTTCAACACAGTCGTACCGCTGCCAGAACCAGTCCACAAGCCGGCCGTAGTTCTGGCTCCGGTCAATATACCCCATGACCATTGCGCCTGATGTCGGCGTGCAGCCATAGCTCCACTCATAGAACGGCGCTCTGTTGACCTGGGGCACGAAGTATTCGGCGTAATCAGTGAAATCCCTTCTCAATGCAGCATCCCATTCCTCGCGGTGGATTCGGGCAATCTGCTCCTGGTCAATGCCGTATTCGGTTTCCAGCTCCTGACCCCGCAAGGAAACCTCGGCTGCGAACTCCTGCCGGGAATGCCAGGTCTGCTCAAAGTGTGCAGAGACTACCACCTGCTTGCCGGCGCCGTCAGAGAACTCAAGAAATGTGCGCGGGCAGATGAAATAGACCCGCGAGAGGCAGGCAGAGCTCCCAAGAAAATCCTGAGCCCGGCCCAGCGCCTTGGTCCCAATCGCAAAGTATTCTGATGTCCCATACCCGTGACACACAATCGGCGTCCGGTCGTATCGGGCCGATACCAGGACATAGCTGTACTTCGAGGTCCAACGAGTCAGGTCAACACTCGGACCGAGAGTCCTGCGTTCCGCACTGATTTCCCTCACCACCTGGTCGTAATCAGGAAATTCCTTGCCGTCGGCCCGGAAATGGAACATATAGGCCACGCTCACGCCGGTCTCATCCACATAAGGAATCACCGGCCCCTGGCCACAGCCAGGCCATTCTGCCTGGGCTTTGCGCAGAGCCAGTTCCTCAATGACCTCGAAATCAACCGCATTCTGAGGAGTAGTGCCTGTCTCAGGCATCGGCATTGTTACCGCAACTGCGGCCAGGAACAGAACAAATGATGTGAACATGCTTTCTCCTTTTTCAGCTGGTTAAGCTTATATACAATTCTATGTCTTGGGAACCGACTGTCAAACCGTCCGGTCTCAAGGCGTCAGCCTGAACCGGTCGCGCGGGAAAAAGCTGGCCTCCCTGATATTGGAAAGCCCGAGAATCTGCTGGGTGAATCGCTCAGTTCCGATTGCCAGACCGCCGTGCGGCGGCATCGAGTACTTGAATATCTCAAGATAGAACTCAAAATCAGCCGGGTCCATCCCGAACTTCCTGATGTTGTCCACCAGCATCTTGTAATCATGGATGCGCTGGCTTCCGGTCGTAACCTCCAGACCCCGGAAAAGCAGGTCGAACCCCAGGGTCAAATCCGGATTGTCCGGGTCCGACATGGTGTAGAACGGTCGGGCCTCAGCCGGGTAATGGGTCACGAACACAAACTCGCTTCCCGTATTCTTCAGCACATAATCACACAGCTCCCGCTCGCCCTGCGGGTCCAGGTCTGTCATACCTGCGGTGTCACGGCCGTAATCCCGCTCAAGAATCTCAAGCGCATCCTTGAGCCGTATCTCCGGGATATCCTTAATCTCAGGCAACCGCGCCTTGAGAGTCTCAAGCTCCTCCTTGCAGTTCGCTCCCAGGTTCTCAATCATCCGGACAAGGAACTCCTTCTCCAATTCAATCACATCCCGGTACGAATCAATGAACCCCACCTCAAAGTCCAGAGAAAGATACTCGTTGATATGCCGGGAAGTAGCGTGGTCTTCAGCCCGGTAAACAAAACCGACCTCAAAAACCCGCTCGTATCCGGCCCCGACCAGCATCTGCTTGTAGAACTGCGGACTCTGTGCAAGATATGCCTTCTGCTCGAAATACTGCACCGGGAAAAGCGCGGTCCCGCCCTCAGTCCCGGCCGAGACAATCTTTGATGTGTGCACTTCAAGAAACCCCTTTTCGCGCATGAACTCGCTGAACGAACGGACAATCTCGGCCTGAACCGGAAAGACCGCGCTCAACTCCTGATTCCGCAGGCAGAAAGCCCGGTGGTCAAGAATCGCATCCAGCTTCAGGTTCAGCTTGCTCAGAGACCGGCTTATCTCAAACGGAATCTCGGCTACAGGCTCAACGAGCGTTTTCACCGAAAGGACTTCGACCTCAACTCCTTTCCGCACCTGCTTCTCAGCCTTGACCTTGCCGATTACCTCGACAATGCTCTCCTTCTTCAACACGGAAACATCAATCTTGTCCGGGTTCAGCACCACGCCCTGCGCAATGCCGGTCCGGTCTCGGACAGCTATGAAAGCAATCTTGCCCAAGGCCCGAGTATGGTGCAGCCAGCCGACCAGCCGTACCTCTTCACCGATGTGCTCGGATAATTGTCCTGCCAGAGTCCGCTTCATCGACCCAATCTACTGACTGCTGTCCGACTGGCAAGCAAACGGTGCCGAAAACCGATACGGGAATCTCACCACAAAGGCACAAAGGCTTGTCCCGAGCGGAGCCGAGGGAGCACCAAGACGCAATACGCATGACGCCGGATGCTTCTGGCGTTGAGCATGGAGCATTATGCGTAGAGCGTTGGGCGTCAGGCGTAAAGCCGCGTGTCTTCTGAGTCCTGGTCTTAGTGGCTTTGTGTCTTCGTGTTGAACTCTGCTTTCCGCTGACCGCCTTCCGCTATCCGCCCGCTCCAGAAGATTGCCACGGCTGCGGAGTTTACACTGAGGGAACCGAATGTGCAGCCTCGCAATGACAGAGGGGTCTGCGGTTTTGCCTTTTGCACTTTGACTCTTGCCTTCATCTGTGTCCATCTGTACTACAAAGGTACAAGATCGTCGTTTTCGCGACGATGTTTTGCGCTGTCATTCCTGTTTCGTGCCTTTCGTGATTTCGTGGCCAATCCTGGTTTGGTTGCGGCCCTTCGGGGGCCGCGCTAGGTTTATCTGTGGTTCATTTCTTGGCGTCCTTGGCGGTTCATTCTTCTTCTGGTCTCTTCGTGCCCTTTGCGTCTTCGTGTTTAGTCTTTTTCTGGACAGGCTTGGCGGTTATTCTTCGTCTTCGTTCTCCTCCGGCTCCGCATCCGTAATCAGAAGCTGGTCGATATCCGCATCCGACAGGAACTCGCGCGGCTTCTGCTTTGGCTTTCCCCTGACCACGGTGACATCCAACCTCCGAATCCACAGCGCCAGCCCCACCAGAGCACCGACAACCGCCACAACAAAGCCAATCGCAACTATCTTCTCAAGCATACGCACTCGTGCTCACTTATATCATGCTTTCCTCTTTCAAGCCATTCTTTAACCATTTGCTGCTGCATACCGAAGGCGATTTGGGCGAAGCGCAGCAAAACTAGATACACAGTTAGACGAAGCCTTTTTATTCATACCTTACCTCGATACCATCAGTCTTACTCAATTCATAAAAGGATACAAATCGCTTCATCGAATCCCGGTCTGACTTAACCTTTCTACTCAGTTTCTTACATCTTCTAAGGAGATACCTTTTCAAGTGACCGGGAAAGATAAGTGATACGCCTGAGGTCATGTTGAAATCTCTGAATGGAACGAGTCTGATAAACAGCAATAATCCAGGAATAGCAGTTTCACTGAGGGCAATGTCTATGAGCTTTATATTGTCGCTCTTGTTCAAAAGGTCATTCAAGAGCAACATATTTTCTGCCTTCGAGACAGAAATGACTTTGAATAGAGAAGTGTGTGACGAGAGCAAAGCATCCAAAATGTCTTTCTCTATCTCATTTTGCCAGCCCACCTTTCCCCGATAAATCTCAATAGCATTTTTATTATTCACTTGATACTCATTGAGAACAAAATCCATTAAGATATTCGTTTCATCCTTGCTGCCAAATATCAAAGTATCTTCCCGAACGATATCAAGTAATCTCGCTGACCCCATCAATACATCACGACTAACGCACGTATCCATTATCTTATGGTTTAGTTCCTTGCCGATGTTTCTATATGTTTTATATTTTTCGACAAGAGTCATAGTAATTTCCCCTTCATAAGGTGTTGTCTACTGAGTTTCGCCAAAGCAATGCAACGCTGTGTCATTGCGAGGAGCCCCCACGGCCACGTCATTGCGAGCGAAGCGAAGCAATCTTCCGGTGGCCTCGGGGCAGGCTCCGCGACGTGGCAATCCGGCGCTGAACCGCCCTGAGCAGAGCGAGAGGGTCTTCTGCCGGAAGGCCGCCACGGGCTTCGCCCTCGCGGCGACAGAAGTGAACCGTTACTTACGCGGAGACCTATAACTGGTTGTTTGCGAACCAAAGATTGACTTGTGTCTATCCTCCTTCTTCTTCGGATACCGGCTCTCTCTGCTGCAGTGCGATTCATTAGGTTCTGGTTTTATCAAAGCAGTATAAGGAATACTGACCCTTTGGCAAGTGCTCAGGGCCTCAGCCCGGGCTCTTCTGGTGAAGCGGTTCCGGTTTGGGCGGAATGGCAGTTTCAACTCTCTGGCTCTGTTCTCAGAATGCTTGACCGTCACTCCGACCTCCAATCCGGTTTACAGTACTGTCAACCAAAATCAACTCAAACCAGCACTATCCAAGTTGTTCATTCATGGAGCTGAAAATGCCGATACTTAGCGACCTAGCCGCAGAACACGGGTCTCAGAACCAACACCCAGAGGTCGTGTGGGAGGTTGCCCCCATCGCCGCTTTCCAAGCCGTTTGTCAGACAGCCATCCGCGTAGTTGTGATGACCGCTACCCAGGCCGATTCGTCCGCCGTTGCGAAACCTGCTGTCCAAACCGCTTACTTCGCCGCTTGACCGGCTGCTTTGCCGACAGCTTGCCTTGCTGCTTTCTCGGCTGCTCAACCCGCAGCCTCAGCCGCCACTGGGCACAGCGCTCATCAGGCAACTCTCCTCGCCGCCTTCCGTGCCGCTTGCTTGGCTGCTTTCCGGTCCGGTCCCCAACCCGCAAGCCAAGCCACTCAATCAGCTATCGCTTCATTCGCTCTTTTGACAACATCCTTCTCCGTTCTCGTCTCTGATTCTCTCGGGACTCGAATACCGGTCTCATCCGGCTGCTTCCTGCTCAGGCCTGAATGAGCCTTGCCGCCACTTGACTGTTAGGCGCCTTTGTCTATCCTGTTTCCGGTTTCAAAGATGAAAGCGATACCTTTGCCCCAGTTCGGAGCCGATGAACCGGCCAAAGGGCTTCCGGGCCGCAACCTGACTCCAAAGGAGATAGTCCGCGAACTGGACCGGTACATCATCGGCCAGGACAAAGCCAAGAAGGCGGTAGCAATCGCCTTGCGCAACCGCTGGCGACGCAGTCAGGTTCCAGATGCGCTGCGGGATGAAATCCTGCCCAATAACATCATCATGATTGGCCCGACCGGTGTGGGCAAGACCGAAATCGCGCGCCGGCTTTCGCGGTTGGCTCAGGCTCCATTCATCAAAGTGGAAGCCTCCAAGTTTACTGAAGTGGGTTATGTGGGCCGGGACGTTGAATCAATGATCCGCGAACTGATGGAAATCGGGGTCGGCATGGTCAAGGCCGAGAAAACCCAGGCGGTATTAGGCCGGGCTGAACAACTGGCCGAGGAACGGATTCTTGACCTGCTCCTGCCGCCCGGACCCAAGAAAGCGGATTCCGACGAAACGCACAAGAAGTCACGCGAGAAGCTGCGCCGGAAGCTGCGCGCCGGCGAACTGGACGACCGGATGGTTGAGACAAAATCAACAAGCCGTTTCTCACCTTTCAGCGAAATGCTCTCCCAGATGGGCGGCGACGAACTGACCATTGAGCTTCAGGAGATGCTTTCTGCCACGATGCCTAAGAAGACCAAGCAAAGGAAACTCTCCGTGGGTGAGGCACGCCGGGTCCTTGTTCAGGAAGAAGCCCAGAAGCTGGTGGATATGGACGATGTCATCAACGAAGCGCGGTATCGCACCGAAGAAGCCGGCATCGTGTTCATTGACGAGATTGACAAAATCGCTGCGCTCGACAGCCTGAGCTCAGGCCCGGATGTGTCGCGGGAAGGGGTGCAGCGCGACCTTTTGCCCATAATCGAAGGCTCGAATGTCCTGACCAAGTACGGAATGGTGCGCACCGACCACATCCTGTTCATCGCCTCGGGCGCTTTCCACAAGGCAAAGCCGGCTGATATGATTCCCGAGCTCCAGGGCCGTTTCCCGATCCGGGTAGAACTGCACCCGCTCGGCAAGCAGGAGTTCTGCCGCATTCTCACTGAACCGGAGAACTCCCTGCTCAAACAGTACACCGCACTCGTAGCTGCTGAAAAAGTGAAACTCACCTTTACTAAAGACGGGGTTGAGGAAATCGCTAATATCGCCAACCTGGTGAACGAACAGACCGAGAACATCGGCGCTCGGAGGCTGCATACTGTGATGACCGCTCTGCTTGAGGACATACTGTTCAGATTGCCTGATGAGAAGACTAAAAGGCTGCGCATTACCGCAACTCATGTAAAGGAAAGACTCAAGGACATCGCCGAAAGCAAAGACCTGAGTCAGTACATATTATGAACGAGAAAGCAGAAGTCCAAAATCCAAAATCTAGAATCCAAAATCTAACCTCAATCAATGACCTCACAAAAGAAGAAATCCTGGGTTTGCTCAAGAAATCCCAGGAACTGAAACAGGCCCTCAAGAAAAAGCCCCGCCTGCCCCTGGCTGACGGCAAAACTGCAGCTCTGGTATTCGAGAAGCCTTCCCTGCGTACCCGGGTCACCTTTGAGGTAGCGATGCAGCAGTTGGGTGGGTCGTGTGTCTATCTTGGGCCCCAGGACATCGGTTTGGGCACGCGGGAAACAGTTCCGGACATAGCCCGCAACCTTTCCCGCTGGGTGGACTGCATCATTGCCCGGGTGTTTGAACATCAGAAGGTAACCGACCTGGCTGAGAACTCATCCATTCCAGTCATCAATGCCCTCTCTGACGACGAGCACCCGTGCCAGATTCTGGCCGACCTGTTGACCATGCTCGAACTGCGGGGCGAGCTCGAAGATGCCACAATCGCCTGGACCGGTGACGGCAACAATGTATGCAACTCACTGATACTTGCCTGTTCAATCATCGGCATGAATCTGCGCATTGCCACACCCAGAGGATTCGAACCACCGAAAGCAATCATCGACAAAGCACACGAATACACCCGCTCTAGCCGCGCGCAAATCAGTCTGACACATGACCCGGCCAAGGCGGTCAAGGATGCGGATTTCGTGTACACCGATACCTGGGCCTCAATGGGACAGGAAAACGAAGCTGAACAGCGGAGGAAAATCTTCCAGCCGTTTCAGTTGAACAAGGAGCTTCTTGCCAAAGCCAGGCCGGATGCAAGAGTACTCCATTGCCTCCCAGCCCACCGGGGCGAAGAAATCACCGATGACGTTCTGGATGGACCCCGGTCAATAGTGCTCGACCAGGCCGAAAACCGGCTGCACGCGCAGCGGGCCCTGCTGGCCGAACTGCTGGGCAGCCTGACCCGGGAATAACCCGAGGAGGCGTAGAATCATGAGAACCTTCATCCTGCTCACCTGCTTCGCCGGACTGCTGGCTGCAGTCCCGGTCGGAATCGAACCGGTCACCGTTACCGGTGCGGACGGAACCGAACAGATGTATTTCCGCATCAACACCGGCACCGAAGTAATCGAGGAGTTCCCCGGCGAGCTGGCTTCGCCCCCGCGCCTGCCGAGCGACACCGGCGTGCTCTGGGTGGACCGCAATCACCGCGCCGCCATCTGCCAGTCCATCGCCCTGTCCGGTGACGGCAAGCACGTGCTCGCCAACTGGAGCCTGAACCAGCAGCGGGCCGGGTACTATAGAACCCTGGCCACCAACGTCCCGGTCTGGGAAAGCCCGGGCTCGTACCGCTGGGCGTGGGGCGGCAGGCAGGCCGGCGCTTCCGAAGACGGAAGTGTGCTCTCCCTGTCTTCGTCAAGCCGGTGCTACCGGTGGTCGCGCAACTGCCCGACCCCGGAATGGACATATGCCTATCCCACCTCCTATCACGGTCTGTCGCGCACGTCCCACGACGGGTCGGTCGTGGCCGCGGCCCAGGGCGGCACGGTCTACGCGTTCGACCCCGCATCGGGCGATACGCTCTGGACCGCGCCGTTCTCAGGGGCTTCCCGGCTCCAGGGAATCGACCTCACGGACGACGGCTCGATTGTCGCGGTCACAATTTACGACTCGTGCATGGTCTACGAGAACGGAACCCGCCGGGGCGCGGTGCCCATCGGGACCTCGGCCTGCGGCACCCAGTATGCGGCCGCGCTTTCCGGCGACGGCAGCCTGCTCGTGACCGGAAACTTCTACGGGTACGTGCGGCTCTATAAATGGAACGGCACCAGCTACACCCAGAAATGGGTCGCCCATGCCGGCACTCCCTGGGTATGCGGAGTCGACATCTCCCGCGACGGCTCGACTATCGCTTCGGGCAGCGGGTATCAGGACGGCAAGCTCTGCGTGTTCGACTCCAGCTCTCATGTCCCGCTCTGGACCTACCAGGACTACGGCAGCGCGGGCGCGTACGTCCCTTCAGTCGCGCTGTCCGCGGACGGGTCGCGGATTGCGGCCGCGTCCTGGGGCGACCGCGCCACCTCGGGTCAGTTCAAAGTGTTCACGGTCCACAACCGGTCCGACACGACACCGCTCGTCACGATCATCCGGGACCAGGAACTCGGCTCCCTGTTCTGCTGCGACATTTCCAACGACGGCCAGTTCGCGGTCTGCGGCGGCAAGGCGGTCCACTCCCAGGTCATGGGCAACGGCGGCGAAGTGTATGCCGTACTCATCGGTGCTGCCGAATCCACCAATGTCGGCATGCAGGCGATTACTTCGCCGGAGCCGTTCCTCCAGGTCGGCACGCAGGTGTTCCCGGAAGCGACGGTGGGGAACTTCGGCGACGACTCCACCACTTTCTTCACTCACCTCAAAATCCACAACACCACGGACTCCACGGTCTACCACGACAGTTCCGAGGTGATAGACCTGGCTCCTCAACAGTCCCGGTCCCTCATGTTCGCCACCTGGACCCCGGCCACCTATGACTACTACCGGTTCGAGTTCCACACCGTGCTCACGGGCGACCAGTACCCGGGCGACGATTCGCTCGCGCTCCGGGCCAAATGCTTCCACGATGCTCTGCCCACCGGAATCAACCCGCCCTGCGCCGAGAATACCGTCAACCACACACTGACCCCGAGAGTCAGCGTGCGCAACAACGGCTCGTACACCGAAGCGATGTCCTGCCGGCTGGTCATCTGCGACTCGGCCGGTACCACGGTGTACACCGACTCGAACGCGACAACTCCCCTTGCCCCGGAAGCGTCGGCAACAGTGTCGTTCGCGGAATGGACACCGTCCACTGTCGGCCCGTACACCGCAACCGCGGTCGCCTGCGCACCCGAGGACTTGTTCCCGGACAACGACACCCTGGACAAGGAGTTCGCGGTGAGCTGGGAAATCATGTATGACGACGGCGGTCCGAGTGCATACTACTGGGTCGGACGCCGCGACAACGACAAGTTCTACGTCCGGTTCACACCGACAATCAGCCCGCCTTTCACTATCGTCAGCGGCCGGATATACGTCAACATGGCCAACACCCCGTTCGACTACGTCCTGGTGTGCGAAGACAACGCCGGGGTTCCCGACACCACCAGGGTGCTCGAAACGGTGAACAACGTCACCGCGCCCCGGGCCCCGGGCTGGGCCGAATTCGACCTCGACATTGTCCGGCCCGAATCCACCGACTTCTGGCTTGTAGCCCACTGGCCCGACGGCTCGCCTGCGATGGGCGTCGGTGCGGACAACAGCGCGCCGATAAACCTGCGCTCCTATTTTTCGTCCAACCAGGACCCGCTCGAACTCTGGACCAGGCACGACTGGATGATGCGCCTGACTCAGTCCCCGGAAGTCGGAATTCAGGGACCGGTCGCGCAGAATAAACTCCAACTCAGGCTTCTCCCCCCGGCCCCGAACCCGTTCTCCGGCCGGGTCAGCCTCAAGTACGAAGTGCCCCGCGCGGCCCGGGTCCGGCTCGTGCTTTATGACGCTGCCGGCCGCCAGGTTGCGTGCCTGGCCGACGGCATGCACCAACCCGGACCCTACACCGCGAACTGGCGGACCGAAACCGCACACTTGACCGCCGGCATCTATTTCGCGAAGCTGCTCCTGCCCGACACCGGTGAGTCCAGGGTCCGGAAGCTGATACTCGCACACTGACCGCCAATGAACAATCCTGACATCCTGATTGTCGGCGCCGGCCCGGCCGGACTGACCGCGGGAATCTACGCTGCCCGCTCCGGTCACAAAGTGCTCATCATCGACAAAGGCATGCCCGGAGGTCAGGTCGTCAACACTCCGGAAGTCGAGAACTACCCCGGGTTCGCCGAGCCGGTGAAAGGACTCGGACTTGCCCGGGCCATGGAACAGCAGGCCCGCGGGTTCGGGTGCGAGATCGAGATATCCGAAGTCACCGGCCTGCTCACCGACCCGATCACAGTCGAGACCGCGGCCGGCAAGGTCCAACCCGGCGCACTGATTAGCGCCACCGGGGTCCGGCCCCGCGAACTCGGGGTCCCGGGCGAAACCGAACTGCGCGGTCGGGGCGTTTCCTACTGCGCGGTCTGCGACGGCCCGTTCTTCAGGGACAGGGAAGTCGCAGTTGTCGGCGGCGGCGACGCGGCCTTGGACGAAGCGCTCTACTTATCCAATATCTGCTCCAAGGTTCATTTCATCCACCGCCGAGACCAGTTCCGGGGCTCGAGAATCTCCGAGCAGCGCGTGCGGGACAAAGACAACGTCCACCTGATTCTGTCCGGTATCGGCACCGCAATCAACGGCACGGACAAAGTGGAGAGCATCGATATCGAGAGCCGGAAGGATGGCGCAAAGACCAACCTGCCTGTTGCCGGCGTCTTCATGTACGTCGGGTCTGTACCCGGCACCGAATGGTGCAAGGACGCAGTTGACCTCGACGAACACGGATTCGCCAAAACCGACGACCGGCTCAGGACGAATGCCCCCGGCGTGTTCGCGGCCGGCGACGTTCGGACAACGCCCCTGCGCCAGATAGCGACTGCGGTCGGTGACGGCGCGCTCGCCGCGATGATGGCTCACCATCACCTGGCAGGGAAGCAGTAACCTATCACCCGGCACCGTCTGCTCGACACCGCTTTCAAGCTGCTCAGCCTTGTTCTGCTCCTGGTAATGTGCACGCCGCGTCCGGAAAAGCAGGTCGACCTTCCGACGTTCCTGGACAAGCTGGTCAGGGGCTTTCGTCCGGAGAGCTCCTGTGTATCCCTGGCCATTGTCTCGCTCCGTGGTGACACGACCGTGTTCGGCCGCAACGAATACTGCGCCCTGGTGCCTGCCTCAAACCTGAAGCTGCTGACTACCGCGTGTGCCCTTGAGAACTGGAATGACTCCATCGTCCCTGCAATTGAAACCCGGCTGCGGAAATCAAAGAACAAGAATCATCGCTTCCTGGTTGACCCGGCAAAGGTCGAATCACTGCATATGTGTTTCCCGACCGGCCCTGCAGGCTACCGGTACGTGGTCTGGATAAATCACCAGAGCGACAACCGGATGGCCGACTGGCTGCTCGATGCCAGATGCAAGGATACCGGCAGCAAACCGCAGGAACTCATCGAACACTATCTTGACGCGCACGGAATTCCACATCCGGGGCTCAAGATTCTTGACGGCTCAGGCCGCTCACCTGACAACCGTGTGGCACCAATCACTCTGGCCAAGTTGCTCCAGTATCTATATCGTTCTGAGTTACAGGACTTGTTCTTGCATACCCTGCCCGAACCCGGCTCAAACAGCACGTTAGCATACAAAGGCTTGGGCCTCGGCCACCGAATCCGGGCCAAAACCGGTTATATCAAAGGCACATTCGCCCTCTCCGGCTATCTCTCAGCCGAGAACGACACCTTTGCCTTTTCGTTCATGGTCAACAACTGCGAAAGCGGCCGCTCGGCCTACCGGCTCTTCACCCATCTGCTCCTGACCCTATACCACTGGGATGTGGAGAACGGAATTTCCGGGAATTTCCGGGGACACAGTAAAGGATTTTTCTCTTCTCCAGCCGGTCATTTGTGTTTCCATGGCCCCTTGGGACCCGGCTTCAGCGGCTTCAGTGTACGGCCCAGAATCAGCTCCAGATTAGCCACGAAGTCTTCACTGCCCAATGGACGACCGGTCCGGTTGTGCA